>DASXLH010000340.1:0-2909 GCA_036496335.1 Acidimicrobiales bacterium | reverse complement strand
GTCGGCGGTGATCAGGGCGCAGGAGGCGAAGCCGCCGACGGCGTTGCTGACGACCCCCACCTTGGGGTCGGGCAGCTGACGCTCCCCCGACTCGCCCCGCAGCTGCTGGGTGACCTCGATGAAGAAGTTGGCCCCGTGCCGGCGGCCCATGTTGCAGGCCCCGCCGTCGGTGTTGGTCGGGATGATCCCGCCGGGCCGGGTGTTCCCGGCGGTGACGAAGGGGCCGCTCTCGCCCTTCCCGCAGAAGCCGAGCGCCTCCAGCCACTGCATGGTGATGAACGTGAACCCGTCGTAGAGGCCGGCCACGTCGACGTCGCCCACCGTGAGGTCGGTGCGGCCCCACATCCGCTTCGCCGCCCGCCAGGGCGACGACTCGGTCATGTCCTCGAGGAGGTTGAAGTCGAGCACGTCGGTGGTGCCCATGGCCCACGCGTCGAAGAAGACGGGCTTCTTGGCCATGTCACGGGCCCGCTCCTCGGTGGTGAAGATCAGCGCCGAACCGGAGTCGACCGGGTAGTCGCAGTCGAGCAGCCGCAGCGGCTTGGTGATGTAGCGGGCGGCCATGTAGTCGTCCAGCGTGAGCGGATCGCGCAGGATCGCCTCCGGGTTCTTCACCGCGTACTCCCGCTGTGCGACGGCGAGCGCGCCGAAGTCCTCCTCCCGGGTGCCGTACATGTCCATGTGCCGGCGCATGTAGAGCCCGGCCCAGTGCGAGCCGGTGACGGAGCCGTACGGGCGCAGCCACTGCTGCCCGCCGGCGGCGCCCTCGGCGACCTGGCCGGGGATGTACCCGCCGGCGGCGCCGGCCTGGTGCACGGGCCGGACGGTCAGGCACGTGTGGCACGAGCCGGAAGCGACCGCGGCGATGCCGTGCAACGCCGCCACGCTGTAGGCGGCGCCATCGGCGGAGCCGGAGTACCAGGCGACGTCGGGAATGCCGAGCAGGTCGGCGGTCTGGGTGGCCGACACGTACTGATGGGGGAAGGCGTGCACCGCCACGCCGTCGATGTCCTTGGCCGTGATGCCGGCGTCGGCCATGGCCGCGACGCCGGCCTGAGCCGTGAGCTTCTCGAGGCTGAGACCGGTGCGCCGGCCCACCGTCGAGTAGCCGACCCCCACGATCGCCACGCGGTTTCCCTTGGCAGCCATCAGCGGACCTCTTCTGCGCGCTCGTCGGCGACACCGCCCGGAACCGGCCCGTCGGCAGCTCTCGGCCGGAACATCGGCAGGACGCTTCCCTCGGCGATCGTCTCGTAGGTCACCTCGACCGCCAGGCCGCACCGGAGGTCCTCCTCGGCGCAGTCCACGATGTTGGTCACCAGCTTGAGGTTGTGCTGCTCCTCGAGCTCGACCACGGCCAGCACATAGGGCAGGCGGGACGCCAGCCACGGATGGAAGGGGTGCACCGCGACCGTGTAGGAGTACAGCGTCCCCCGCCCGGAGACCTCGACCGGGGTGAGCTCGAACGAGTTGCAACGCTTGCAGCAGGGCCGGGGCCAGTGGAGGTAGTAGCCGCAGACGTCACAGCGCTGGATCAGCAACTTGTGCTGACGGGCGCCCTCCCAGAAGAACGCCGTGAGCTCGTCCGGGACCGGCACGATCGGTTGCACGTCCGTCACCGGACACCTCCCCCTCTGTCGAAGGAGCCGAGCCGATAGGCGAGGCTCCCAGGAACACAGTGCCGTGTTTCGGCGCCTCGGCGCCGAAACCTCGACCGGCTCCAACGCCGACCTATCCCTCCAGTCCCAAACGCCGAGCCGATAGGCCAGGCTTCCGCTCAGGTCCTGAGGCGATGTCTACCCGAGCCGCCGCGGCTGCCCGTCCGGGGATGCGATCCCCGCGGATCAGACGGGGGTGCTGGCCTCGATCACCCGGCCGGCGAGGATCGGGAGCATCTTGACGGCGATCTGCGGCGCCTCGTCGAGGACGATCGAGAACTGCCGACCGTCGATGTGCAGGAGCGTGGCGTCGGTCTTGGCCGTGACGGTGGCATGACGGGGGGCGTGGGTGAGCAGCGCCATCTCGCCCGCGAAGTCGCCCGGACCGAGGTCGGCCACGTGCTCACCGTTGCGGGTCACCTCGAGCTCGCCGGATACGACGACCACCATCTCGTGGGCGACGGTCCCTTCCCGGATCAGCACGTCCCCCGCCCGCACGTTGAGCTCGGTGGCGGCCTTGTCGACGACCTCGAGCTCGTGCTTGGGAAGGTCGGCGAACAGCGCCACCGACCTGAGGTGGTCGAGATACTTGTTGCGGGCCATCGGACCCTCCCCCTGATGGTGTGTGCGAGCACGGCATCGGCCGTCGGGTGTGGCCGCTTCGGCCGAGAGTTAAGCACGACCCGCCTGAACGGTGGACGTCCTGGACTGGTCAGCACCGTCAACGCCGGGTAGGGCGGGGAGCCGCCGCTTGACGGGCCGAGCGCGGGTGCAGGAAGGTCTCCGGATGGAGCTCAGCGGGGTGGGACTGTGGACGTCGGCCCTCCGGGCCCTGGAGGGTGACGAGCGGCGGGACGCCATCAAGGAGGTCGAGGCGCTCGGCTACGGGGCCGTCTGGTTCCCGGGCGGAGCACCGGAGAGCGCGTTCGCCCACGCCCGTGACCTCCTCGACGCCTCCGACCACCTGATCGCCGCCACCGGCATCATCAGCGTCTGGAGCGCCGAGGCAGCGATGGTCGCGGAGGCCAACCGTCAGCTGCGGGACGCGCATCCCGACCGGTTCCTGCTCGGCCTGGGGATCAGCCACCCGGAAGGCGTCAACCGCAACGCGCCCGGCACCTACCGGCGGCCGATCGACACGATGGTCGAGTACCTCGACGAGCTCGACCGGCTCGACCCGGAGGCCGAGCCCGGCCAACGGGCGCTGGCCGCCCTCGGCCCGAGGATGCTCGAGCTGTCGGCGGCCCGTAC
>DASXLH010000339.1:0-12196 GCA_036496335.1 Acidimicrobiales bacterium | reverse complement strand
CGCTTCGGCTGGAAGGATCCGGCCCACTACGTGTTCACGCCGAAGAAGGGCCTGTCCGCCCAGGTGGTCGAGGAGATCTCCCACATGAAGAGCGAGCCGGAGTGGATGCGCAAGTTCCGGCTCAAGGCCCTCAAGCACTTCCAGGCCCGGCCCATGCCGTGGTGGGGCGCGGACCTCTCGGACATCGACTTCGACGACATCTACTACTTCATCCGGTCCACGGAGAAGCAGGCGAAGAGCTGGGACGAGCTCCCCGAGGACATCCGGGGGACGTGGGACAAGCTGGGCATCCCCGAGGCCGAGAAGAAGTTCCTCGGCGGGGTGTCCGCCCAGTACGAGAGCGAGGTCGTGTACCACAAGATCAAGGATGAGCTCGACCAGATGGGGGTCCTGTTCACCGACATGGACAGCGCCCTGCGCGACCACCCTGATCTGGTGAAGGAGTACTTCGGCACGATCATCCCGCCCAACGACAACAAGTTCTCGGCCCTCAACTCGTCCGTCTGGTCGGGCGGCTCGTTCATCTACGTGCCGCCGGGGGTCGAGGTCGAGATGCCCCTGCAGGCCTACTTCCGGATCAACGCCGAGAACATGGGCCAGTTCGAGCGCACCCTGATCATCGCCGACGAGGGTTCGAAGGTGCACTACATCGAGGGCTGCTCGGCGCCCGTCTACACCAGCGACTCGCTGCACTCGGCCGTGGTCGAGATCGCGGTCGGCAAGTCGGCCCGGGTCACCTACACGACCATCCAGAACTGGTCGAACAACGTCTACAACCTGGTGACCAAGCGGGCCCGGGTCGAGGCCGAGGGCCACATGGAGTGGATCGACGGCAACATCGGCTCCCGGCTGACGATGAAGTACCCGGCCGTGGTCATGGTGGGGCCGAAGGCCTCCGGCGAGGTGCTGTCGGTGGCCTACGCCGGAGCCGGCCAGCACCAGGACGCCGGGGCCAAGATGACCCACGCCGCCCCCGAGACCACCAGCCGCATCGTCTCGAAGTCCATCTCGAAGGACGGTGGCCGCACGTCCTACCGCGGTCTCGTGCGGGTCGAGGAGGGCGCTTACGGCTGCAAGAGCCACGTGCAGTGCGACGCCCTCATCCTCGACGACCACTCGGTCAGCGACACCTATCCCTACATGGAGATCGGCGAGCGTGACGCCGTCGTGGGCCACGAGGCCACGGTGTCGAAGGTGGGCGACGAGCAGCTCTTCTACCTGATGAGCCGGGGCCTCTCGGCGGAGCAGGCGATGGGCATGATCGTCAACGGGTTCATCGAGCCCGTCACCCGCACCCTGCCGATGGAGTACGCCGTGGAGTGGAGCCGGCTCATCGAGCTGCAGATGGAAGGGTCGGTGGGATAGTCACCGACCCCGGTTCCCGCATGGCTCCCGCACTCGACCAGCTTCTCGCCACCCACGCCTCCCTGCCTCTGCCCACCAGCGAGCTGGAGGACTGGCGCTACGGCCGCATCGACGCGCTCGACCTCGCCGCCTTCGCGCCTCCGCCCTTCCGCGACGCCCAGGTGGCGGTCGAGCCGGGCAACGGTCGCGCCGCCGTGGTCGAGCTGGTCGACGGACGGCTGGTGGCCAGCCGCGTCGACCACCCGGGCGTCACCGTCACCACCACGACCGAGGTGGGGGAGCTGCGGGGACCGGCCGCCGACGGGCTCGACCAGCTGCACGACGCGCTGAGCGGTGAAGCGGTGGTCGTGACCGTCGCCCCCGGGGTGGTCGTGACCGAGCCCGTGCTCGTCACCGATCGCACCGCCACCGATGGCGGCGCCACCTTCCCCCACGTGGTGGTGCGGGCCGGCGCCGACAGCGAGGTGTCGGTCGAGCTCCGCCACGTCTCCGCCGACGTCCACTCCCTGGTCGTCCCGCAGGTCGAGATCGACGTCGCTCCCGCGGCCCGGGTCCGCCTGCTCGAGGTCCAGGAGCTCGGTCCCAGGGTGTGGCAGCTCGGCCGGCAGACCAGCCGGGTGGGGGCCGACGCCAGCTTCACCGCCGGGATGGTGGCCCTCGGCGGGCACTACGCCCGGTTGGCCATCGAGTCCCGGCTCGACGGCCGGGGTGCCTCCGGTGAGCTGCTGGCGGTGTCGTTCGGGGAAGGCGACCAGATGCACGACTTCCGCACCCTCGAGGACCACGTGGCGCCCAACACCACCTCCAACATGCTGTTCAAGGGCGCCGTCCAGGACCACTCCCGGGCGGTGTACACCGGGCTCATCCACATCGGGAAGGGTGCCCGTGGCTCGCGGGCCTTCCAGACCAACCGCAACGTCAAGCTGTCGGAAGGGGCGTGGGCCGAGTCGGTGCCCAACCTCGAGATCGAGAACAACGACGTCAAGTGCTCGCACGCCTCCGCCGTCGGTCCCGTCGACGAGGAGCAGCTCTTCTACCTCGAGAGCCGTGGACTGCCCACGGCGATCGCCGAGCGGTTGGTCGTGCTCGGCTTCTTCGAGGAGGTGCTCGAGCGGCTGCCGGTTCCGTCGGCGATGCCGGCCGTGCGGGCCGAGCTGTCGGCCAAGCTCGACCGCAGGCAGGTCTGATGGCGATCGAGCGCCTCGCGGCCGTCGACGACGTGAAGCCGGAGGAGCCGACCTGCTTCAAGGCCGGAGGCGAGCCCCTCTGCGTCGTACGGATCGACGACGAGTTCTTCGCCGTGCACGACACCTGCACCCATGCCGACGTGTCGCTCTCCGAGGGCGAGCTCGACGTCGAGGGCCGCATGATCGAGTGCTGGAAGCACGGCAGCTGCTTCTCGCTGATCGACGGCCATCCCGACGTCCTCCCGGCCGTCGTGCCGGTGCGCGTCTACCGGGTCTGGGCCGATGGCGACGATCTCCTCGTCGAGACCGATCCCGTCGTCGACCCGAAGAGGCACCCATGAGCGAGCTCGTGGTCAGCGGGCTGCGGGCCGGGGTGGCCGGCCGGGAGATCCTCCGCGGGATCGACATCACGGTGCGCAGCGGCGAGGTCCACGCCGTCATGGGGCCGAACGGGTCGGGCAAGTCGACGCTGTCCCACGTCCTGATGGGACGACCGGGCTACGAGGTCCTCGACGGTTCCGTGACGCTCGACGGGGTCGAGCTGCTCGGGATGCCGACCTGGCAACGAGCCGCCGCCGGCCTCTTCCTGGCCATGCAGTACCCCACCGAGGTCCCCGGCGTGGCCGTCGAGACGCTCCTGACCGAGGCCCTGGTGGCGGCCGGCAAGGGGGGGAGCGATGTGCGGGCCAAGATGGTGGCCGAGGCCGAGCGCATCGGCTTCGACGAGCGGTTCCTGGCCCGGCCCCTCAACGTCGACCTGTCCGGCGGGGAGAAGAAGCGCAACGAGACCCTGCAGCTGGCGGTGCTCGAGCCCCGTATCGCCATCCTCGACGAGATCGACTCCGGCCTCGACATCGACGCCCTCCGGGCTGTGAGCCGCCGGGTCGAGGGCCTCACCAACGAGTCGGGTCTCGGCGTCCTCGCCATCACCCACTACCGCCGGCTGCTCACCGAGCTCCGAGCCGACGTCGTGCACATCCTGGTCCGCGGCCGCCTCGTGGCCAGTGGCGGGCCGGAGCTGGTCGAGGAGCTCGAGACCTCCGGTTACGCCGCCTACCTCGGCGACGACGAGGAGGACGCGATCCAGACCGGCGCGCCCCGCTCGGTCGGTGATCCCCTGGCCGACCCCTTCGCGGATCCCCTGGGGTGAAGGGGTTCCATGGCTGACGTGACGGTGCCGGCCGGCTGGGAGCGGATCGACGACCGCCTTCACCGCGAGATCGAGTTCGCCGACTTCTCGGAGGCCTTCGGGTTCATGGTCCGGGTGGCGCTGCTGGCCGAGACGCTGAACCACCATCCCGATTGGTCGAACAGCTGGAACCGGGTCGTGATCGACCTCACCAGCCACGACGCCGGAGGGCTGACCTCCCGCGACACCCGCCTGGCAGAGGCGATCAACGCCCTCCTGCAGGGTCCGGAAGCGAGCCCCGTCTGAGCCGCCCGCCGCTCGTGAGCACCTAGGCGAGGATCTCGACGTACCCGCTCGTGCCGTGGACTCGGATGCGCTCCCCGTCCCGGATCAGCCGGGTGGCGTGCTCCACTCCCACGACCGCCGGCAGGCCGTACTCCCGGGCGACCACGGCCCCATGGGTCATCAGGCCGCCGACCTCGGTCACCAGTGCCGAGATGGCGACGAAGGCCGGCGTCCAGCTGGGGTCGGTGTAGGCCGTGACGAGGATGTCGCCCGGTTCGAGATCGGCATCCGCCATATCCAGGACGACGCGTGCCCTCCCCTCGACCGTCCCGATGGAGACCGCCACGCCCACCAGCGCGCCCGCCGGGACGTCCCTGCGCCGGTACGCCCCGGCGAGCGCGTCTCCCTCGGACGTCAGCACCCGGGGCGCGGTCAGCGACTGATTGGTGACGAACGCGTCCTTGCGCTCGCTGATGAGGTGGGCGTCGAGCCGGTTCGTGCTGACGACGTCCCGCAGCTCGTCGAAGGTGAGGTGGAAGATGTCCTCCCGGTGGCGGAGCACGCCCGCCTGCACGAGGCGGTCCGCCTCCTCCAGCAGGGCCAGCTTGTAGACGAAGTAGCGGCTGACCATGCCGTACTTCGGATACTCCCGGTACCCGATGAAGGTCCGAACGCGGTCGATCTTCTGCTTCGACTCGGTCGCCTTCTGCTCGCCGTCCGGCAGGGCCCGCAGGCGCTCCAGCACGTTCTGTTCCTTCCTCTGCGCCTCCCGCAGCCCCTCCTCGAACCGCCGTCGGCCGGCGCCCGGCTCGAAGTTCCTGACGTTGCCGAGGATCATCGGGACGAGGGTGGCCGGCCGTTCGCTCCAACGCGGCCTGGTGATGTCGATCTCGCCGATGCAGCGCATCCCGTACCTGTCGAGGAAGCCGCGGATGGCCTGGCCGGCCTCTCGGCCGCCGGCGACCCGTTCGAGTCCGGCGAGGAAGGCGTCATCGCCGTCGACCCGCTGCAACAGGTCGACCACCTCCGGATGCGGGCGGATCGCATCGGCGACGTCGAGCAGGGCCAGCCCCATCTCCGACGTCACGTTGTAGGGGACGGACCGGGTCAGCGTGTCCGCCGCGTTCCCCTCACCCAGCCACGCCTCCAGCTGGTCGTTGAGCCACCACGTCGCCTCCATCGCCGACATGAAGACCTGATGGCTGCGCGGATCGAACAGGATCCGTCGCAGCTCCTGGATGTCGGCCAGGATGAACTCGATCAGGCCGGGTCCTGACCTGGTTCGGATGTCACGCTGCAGCGCCGCGATGGAGGCCTGCGTGCTCGCCATCAACTCCTCGACGATGGCCGGATCGGTCTCCAGCAGGGTGGCGGGAGCACCGCCGGCCGGAGCGCCGCCGTGGTCCTCGTCGGGTGGCGAAGGGACGTAGTCGCCGCGTTCGAGGACGGTCTCCAGCGCGTCCCTGATCAAGGGATCGCCTCTTCCCATGCCCTCCAGGAGGTTGGCCCGGCTCGCGGGCGACGCCAGGCGCTCGGTCACGTCGACGAACAACCGTCCACCGGCTTCGTACATCCGCGGGAGGGCGGTCAGCTGCCACATCGAGATCCCGAAGGGCTTCATGGCGTCGGTCATCATCTGGCCGTGACCCACGGAGACGAAGACGTGGAACCGTCCGTCGTCGGTGGCGGGAACGGGGAACAGCGTGGTGATGGGCCGGCTCTGGACGACCTGGAAGCCATCGTCGACCAGGCACCACTCGATGTCCTGGGGTTGGCCGAAGTGCGCTTCGATCCGCCGTCCCAACCGGGCGAGCTGCACGACCTGGGCATCCGTCAGCGCCGCCTGTTCCTGCCGCTCCGGATCGATCGCAATTTCCTCCACGCCACCCGCCGGCAGAGGGCGGACGGCGAGCCGCTTGGTGGCGACCAACCGGGTGGTCACGACGTCGTCCCGCACCTCGTACCGGTCCGGGTTGACCAGGCCGGAGACGAGGGCTTCGCCGAGGCCGAAGCTGGCCTCCACGCAGGCGATCGTCCGGTTCGAGGTGACGGGATCGGCCGTGAAGAGGACACCGGAGGCCTCCGGGAAGACCATCTGCTGCACCACCACGGCCATGTGGACGGCCCGGTGGTCGATGCCGTTCCGCAGTCGGTAGGTCACGGCCCGCTCGGTGAACAGCGACGCCCAGCACCTGGTGATGTGCTCGAAGATCGCGGCCGGCCCCACGACGTTCAGGTACGTCTCCTGCTGGCCGGCGAAGGAGGCCGTGGGGAGGTCCTCCGCCGTCGCACTCGAACGGACGGCGTAGGCGGCTCGCTCGCCGAGGCGGGCGAGTGAGCGGGTGATCGCCGCCGAGACGTCGTCAGGGATGGCGATCCCCTCGAAGACCCTGCGGAGCTCGGCGCTGAGCGTGGGGATCGTCCCCCGGACACCGGGGTCGAGGCGAGCGAGTCGATCGAGCTGGTCATCGATCGACGACGCCTCCGTGATGACCCGCTGGAAGGCCTCCGTCGTCACACAGAAGCCGGCCGGTACGCGGACCCCTTCGATGCGAGCGAGCTCACCCAAGTGCGCCCCCTTGCCACCGACGAGCGCGACCTGCGCCCGGTCGACTTCCTCGAGACCCAGCACGTAGCGGTTGCTCATCGCCTCGGACAACTCCTTGCTCGGGGGTGAGTCGAAACCATTTTCGTTAGCAAAGGAAACAAATTCGGATAGCCTCGATCCATGACCTCGGAGGCACTCCAGAAGACGGCTCCGATCGAGGTCGAGGCGCTGGCGGCGGATGTGCGGCTGTCGGTGACGCGCCTGGGTCGGATCCTCCGCCAACAGGATGGCGGCGATCTCACCCCCAGCACCACCTCGGCCCTGGCCACCATCAACCGCCGCGGACCGATGACGCTCGGGGAGCTGGCGGCCAGGGAGCACGTCGCCGCACCCACCGTGACCCGCATCGTGGAAAAGCTCCAGCGGGCGGGGTTGGTGCAACGACGGACATCCGAACGGGACGGACGGGTCGTGCTGGTCGACGTCACCGAGGAGGGTCGGGCGCTGATGCTCGAGGTCCGCTCCCGCCGGACCCGCTGGCTGGTCTCCCATCTCGAGACCTTCTCCGAGGACGACCTCGAGGCCCTCCGGCGGGCGGCGCCGATCCTGGAGCGGCTGGTCGAGGCCGCCACCGAGGAGCTCGAGCGATGACGCGCGTCAAGCGCGCCTTTGGCACCACGTTCCGGTCGCTGCACGTCCGCAACTTCCGCCTGTTCTTCGTCGGCCAGCTCATCTCCCAGATCGGGACGTGGCTCACGACGATCGCGCTCACGCTCCTCGTCCTGCACATCACCAAGAGCGGCATCGCCATCGGTGTCCTCGTCGCCTGCCAGTTCGGTCCGGTCCTGCTGTTCGGCGCCTATGGCGGCGTGGTCGCCGACCGTGCCGACAAACGCCGCCTGCTCCTGCTGACCCAGACCCTGCAGATGCTCCAGTCGTTCACCCTGGCGGCACTGGCGTTCTCCCACGACCCGCCCCTCTGGGTCTTCTTCGTCACGGCCGCCGCTGGCGGCATGATCCTGGCCTTCGACAACCCGGCCCGCCGCTCGTTCGTGGCGGAGATGGTGCCGCCGGACGAGGTCCACAACGCCGTCACCCTCAACACCGCCATCATGACCAGCGCCCGGATCTTCGGGCCGGCCATCGCCGGCGTGCTCGTGGTCACCGTCGGCTACGGCTGGGCCTTCACCACCGACGCCATCTCCTACCTGGCGGTGCTGGCCGGCCTCTGGATGATGCGGACCAGCGAGCTCTTCACGGCCCCCCGCAGTGAGAAGGCGAAGGGCCAGATCCGGGATGGGCTGCGCTACATCCGCCGGGACCCGGTGCTGTTCGTCCCGCTGGTGATGGTCACGATCGTCGGCACCCTGACGTTCAACTTCTCGGTCACGATCCCGCTCTTCGTCGAGAAGACCCTGCACGGGGGCGACACCGCCTACACCCTCCTCTACTCGGTGCTCAGCATCGGGTCGCTGGCGGGGGCCCTGGCGGCCGCCCACCGGCGCTCGGTCCAGGTGCGGCACATCGTGGTCGCGGCCTACGCCTTCGGCGCCGCCATGTTCGTGTTCGCGGCGGCCCCACAGCTCCTCACCGCCTATCCGGCTGCCCTCTTCGTGGGCTTCACCAGCGTCGCCTTCATGACGTCGGCCACCGCCATCGTGCAGGTCGAGTCCGACCCCAGCCGGCGGGGCCGGGTGCTCGCCATCCAGTCGATGGTGATGATCGGCAGCACACCCATCGGTGGTCCCATCCTCGGCGCGGTGTGCGACGCCCTCGGGGCCCGCGCCGGCCTCGTCATCGGCGGCCTGGCCGCCGTCGGAGCCGCGCTGTGGGGGAGGGGGATGGTCAAGCGAGGTCCGACCTCGATGTCGACGCCCCGTCTGGTGGGGGCCGGAGTCCCCGCTGCCGATCAGGAGCCCGAGGTCGTCGGGGCCGAGGTCAGCGTCGCCTGACCTGCCTATCCTCCCGGCTGGCCCGGTCCGGGCGCGGTCGAGCGGAGGAAGACGATGACCACCAATGGGAGCGGGCACCGGGTCGATCCGGCCCGGACGCGACCGGCGCTGCGCTCGATCGAGCCGACCTTCGGGGCGGGCGTGCTCAGCCCGGCGGTGCACGAGGGGCTGAACCGGCTCGGCCTGGGCCTCGACGATGTCGGGGTGGTCAACCTCGTGACCAGGGCGGCCGCCATGGGCCCGGTCGGTGTCGATGTCGTGCTGGCCACCTTCTACAACGTGAACCCCGCCCTCGTGGCGAGCGTGATCCCGGGTTCGTGGGAGAAGGCGTCGCCCGATGAGATCCTGACGGCCCAGCGGGAGGCCTTCTCCCCGGTGCTGGCGGCGGCCTGGGCGCCCCTCGATCCGTCCGAGCTCGCCGAGCTGGCCAGCCTGTGCCGCACGGCGGGCGAGGCGGCCTCCACCAACGTCGAGGGACGGGCCCTGTTCGCCGGCATGGTCTCGCAGGGCTGGCCCGGTGAGGACCATCTCGACGTCTGGCACGCGGCCAAGCTCCTCCGTGAGCACCGCGGTGACGGGCACATCGCCGGGCTAGTGGTCGAGGGCCTCAGCGGGATCGAGGTCCTGGTGATCCACGCCGCCTTCGACGGTCTCCCCGGCGAGCTCCTGGCCCGGTCCCGTCACTGGGGCGACGAGGACTGGAGGGCGGCGGTCGCCGACCTGCAGAGTCGGGGCTGGCTCGTCGAGAGCGAGCCTCTCACCCTCACCGAGGACGGGCGGCGGCGCCGGCAATGGATCGAGGACCGCACCGACGAGCTGGCCCTCGTCGCCTACGAACCGCTCGGCCCGGACGGCGTCGAGCGCATGATCGAGCTGGGCGAGAAGGCGGTGGCCGCTCTGGGCGCCGTCGGTCTCTCCTCTCGGGCCCGTCGCCCTCCGCCCGCCAGCTGATCCGGTACGCGCCGCACGCCCGTGCCATGGGGGCGGCGTGCCACCCTTGGCGGCCATGGAGATCCTGCCGATGGAGGCCGGCCATGTCGACGCCTCGGCCGAGACCCTCGAGGCGGCCCTCGGCGCCCTCATCGCCGAGATGGCTCTCCCACCGCAGCGCTTCGACGCGGTGACCGCGGCGGCCACGGCCCGGCGGATCGCCCATCTCCGGTCGACCGATCCGGACGGGTCGTGGGTGGCGGTGGACCAGGGCGAGGTCATCGGTCTGGCCCAGTCGATCCGTCGGGACGCATGTTGGGTGCTGGTCCACCTCTTCATCCGGCCCGGCTCGCAGTCCCGCGGTGTGGGCGGGGCGCTCCTGGCCCGGGCCCGGGCCTATGCCGCCGACGCCCCGGTCGGCCTCATCGGCGCCACCCCCGACCCCCGGGCCATCCGCACCTATGCCCACATGGACGGATTCCGGGTGGTCCCCACCCTCGCCGCCTTCGGCGTCGTCCGACCCGACGGGCTCGACGCCCGCCGAGCCTCGGGGGTGCGCGATGGCACCACCGCCGACCTCGAGCTGGCGGCCGACCTCGACCGACGTCGGCGCGGCGGGGCCCACGGGCCGGATCTGGCCTTCCTGCTCACCCAAGGCTGGAGCCTGCGGGTGGTCCCGGGCCGGGGGTACGCCGCCTCCGGACCCAATCTTGCCCTGCTCGCCACCGAGGACGAGGAGGCGGCCGAATCCCTGCTGGTGGATGCCCTGTTGCGGGTCGCGGGGACGGCGCCCGTCCAGCTGCCCCGGATGACGGCGGAGCAGCACTGGGCTCACGGCATCGTCCTCGACGCCGGCCTGAGCCTCCGGCCCTGGGGCCCGTTGGTCGTGCGGGGGCTGGACGCCGCACCGGCGCCCTACCTCCCGCATCCGAGCATGTGCTGACGGGGCCGTCCTGGGCTCCGCCGGCTCAGAAGCCGAGCCGATAGGCGAGGCGCCCGATGAGCACCGTGCCCTGTTGCGCGGCCTTGGCGCCGAAACGAAGACTCGCTCCGCTCCAACGCCCGACGTATCCGCTCGGGTCCCTAGAGACGGAGCAGACCCCGCACGTAGGCGGCCTGGCCGGCGTGCTGGAGGGCGTCGTTGGCGATGCTCACCAGCCGGACGCCGAGGGTGACGGGCGGGTCCCATCGGCGGTCGACGATGACATCGAGCCCGTCGGGGGTGAGCCCGGTGAGGAACGTCTTCGTCCGGCCGACCACCTCGTCGAGGTAGCCGAGGCAGGCGTCGGGTCCGGTCGGCTGCACCGAGGCCACGTCGTCCGGGGTGTGCCCGTACCCGACGTTGTCGGGATCCGGTGCCAGACCGAACTCCGCCGGCCAGCTGCTCGTGACCCACACCTGGTCGGCGTTCATGACCTCCGACAGGTGGTGGTCGCCGATGCGGGCGATGTGCCAGGCCAGCCAGCCGATCGAGTTGGTGCCCGGTGCCGGCACCGTCGCCAGCTCGGCCGGCGTCAGACCGCTGACCGCACGGTCGACCAATGGCCGGATCCGGCCGAACAGCTCTTCGTAGACCTCGCGCACGTCCATGTCGCCACGCCCTTCCCGTCGTCACCCCGGGCGCCAGTATCGACCACGCCCCGATTTCTCGTCATTCGGGGCGGCGGTGGAGCGAGACGGCATAGCTCACGGGTGGCGACAGCTCGGCCCGGTCCCACGTCGACCAGCGCTCGGCCAGGACCAGGCCGGCGGCGCGGCAATCCACGTCGTAGCGGTCCAGGTCGTAGCCGCCGGCCCGCACCGAGAACCCGGCCACCAACGCGCCACCGGGTTGCAGCGCCCTGGCCAGGTTGGCGACCACGGCCGATTCGGTCGCCGGCGTCGTGAACAGCAGCACGTTGCCCGCCATGACCACCACGTCGTAGCCGCCGGGCTCGAGGGTGACGGTGGCGAGGTCGCCCCGCCGCCAGTCGATGTCCGGCGCGGTCGTCCGGGCCACGGCCAGCATGTCGGCATCGACGTCGACCCCGACGACGGCGATCCCTCGGCGATGCAGCTCCACGGCCACTCGCCCGGTGCCGCAACCGGCATCGAGCACCCGGGACGGTCGGAGCCAGCCGACGAGGTCGGCCTCGCCGTGCACATCCACGCCCTGGGCGGCCAGCGCGTCGAATCGGGCCTGGTAGGCGGGGCCGTCCCAGGCCTGCGAGCCTGCGCTCAGGCGCTGGCCTCGTCGAGGCCCTGGGCCAGCGTGTTCCACGACAGGGTGGCGCACTTGATGCGGACCGGGAACTTCACGACCCCCTGGAGCGCCTCGAGATCGCCGAGCTTCACCTCGGGATCGGGGGTCGGGGTGTCGGTCCCCGAACCGTCGCCGTCGCCTTCGAGGCGCGACTCGTGGATCGTCATCAGGGCCTTGAAAGCACGCGTGAGCTGGCGGGCCTCGTCCACGGTCTTTCCCTTCACCGCCGCCGACATCATCGAGGCCGACGACTGGCTGATCGAGCAGCCCTGGCCACCGATCTTGATGTCGTCGATGAGCCCGTCGTCGTCGACGGAGAGGTAGACCACGATCTCGTCCCCGCACAGCGGGTTGAAGCCCTCGGCCCGGTGGGCCGGCGGGGTCTCGAGCTCGCCGCGGTTCCGCGGGTTTCGGTAGTGGTCGAGGATGATCTCGCGGTAGAGGTCTTCGAGGCCGGGCATCAGGTCATTCCTATCCGATCATCCGAAGAACGCCGCTCATCCGAAGAAGGCCGCGCAGCGGTGGAGACCCTCGACGAGGGCGTCGACGTCGGCCTCG
>DASXLH010000338.1:0-2796 GCA_036496335.1 Acidimicrobiales bacterium | reverse complement strand
TGGTTTCGAGGTTGGCACGACCCCTGCCGGGTCACAAGTGCCGGCGGTGATCGACGATGGTAGGCAGCGGGGATGGACGGGCCCCATGATTCGGCGGGTGACTTCGACCTGGCGGGGGCCGTGGCCGTCGTGACGGGCGCGACCCGCGGGATCGGCCGCGAGACCGCGCTGCGGTTCGGCCGGGCCGGGGCTCGGGTGGTGATCGTCGGTCGGACGACGGCGGAGGCACCGCACCCGGTCCTGTCCGGCACGCTCGACGGCGTCCTGGAGGAGCTCACCACCATCGGAGTGGACGCCCACGCCGTGCAGGCCGACCTCATGGACGGGGACGACACGCAACGGGTCGTCGAGGCCACCCTCGGCCGCTACGGCCGGTGCGACGTGCTCGTGAACAACGCCGCCTTCACGTCCAACGGCCCGATCCTCGATGTGCCGTGGGGCCGGTGGCAGAAGGGCTTCCGCCTTCAGACGGTGGCGCCGTTGCAGCTCGTCCAAGGCCTTGTGCCCGGCATGTTGGAGCGGGGTCGGGGCCGGGTGGTCAACATCAGCACCGAGGTGTCGACCCGCCTGGTCGCCGGCCTGGCCCTGTACTCCGTCACCAAGCTGGCGATGGAGCGGCTCACCGAGCAGCTCCATCACGAGCTCGGTGGGCGGGGCGTCTCGTTCAACGCCCTGCATCTCGACCGCAGCGCCGCCACCGAGACGTGGCGCTACATCTACGACACGCAAGGGCCCGAGGTCGCCCTCGCCGGCGGCGATCTCGCCGACGTCGTGTCGCCGGGCCTGGTGGCGGCGCAGATCGAGTGGATGATCCGTCGGCCCTCCGACTGGAGCGGCCAGGTGATCGGCAGCCTGGCCATCGACCAGTTGGGAGGCCCCCGGGATGCCTGACCTCGGCGACGCCGTCGGCCGGTACCGAGCGGCCGGCCGGCCATGACGGCCCCGATCCCCTACGTGCGGGACATCGAGGTCGAACCCGGGAGGGTCGACCGGCTGTCACCGCTCATCCGCCGGGTGGTGGCCGCCAACCCCGGCAAGTTCACGTTCACCGGAACGGGCACCTATCTCGTCGGCCGGGGCTCGGTGGCGGTCATCGACCCCGGCCCCGATCTGCCCGCCCATCTCGACGCCGTCCTCGGCGCCCTGGATCCCGGCGAGCACGTGGCTTCGATCGTGGTCACCCACACGCATGCCGACCACTCCGGCGGGGTGCCCGCCCTCCAGGACCGGACCGGTGCCCCCACCTACGGCTTCGGTCCGCACGGCCCGGTGGCCGGCGACGATCCGGACGATCGCGTCGTCTTCGGTGACCCGGAGGCCGACGGTCCCGAGACGCTGCCGAACCCCGACGCCGATGCCCACCGGGAGGGGGTCGACACCACCTTCGTCCCCGATCACCGGTTGGCCGACGGCGAGATCGTGGCCGGCGACGGCTGGACCCTGGAGGCGGTCCACACCCCCGGGCACACCTCCAACCACCTGTGCTTCGCGTTGGCCGAGGAGGGCGTGCTCTTCACGGGCGACCACGTGATGGGCTGGTCGACGAGCGTCATCTCGCCGCCGGACGGCGACCTGGTGGCCTTCATGGCCAGCCTCCAACGCCTGCTCGATCGCCGCGACGCCGTCTACTGGCCGACCCACGGGCCGGCGGTGACCGCGCCCAGAGCGTTGGTGTCGGCCTACCTCGACCACCGTCGGCAGCGGTCGGCCCAGATCCTGCAGGCCCTCGGCGACGGGCCGGCGACCATCGCCGAGCTGGTCCCCCGCATCTATACCGACGTCGCCAAGACGCTGTGGAAGCCAGCCGCGGCGTCGATGTACGCCCACCTCCTGGCTCTGTCCGACGACGGCCGGATCGTCACGGACGGCGAGCGCCGCCGCACGAGCCGCTACCGCCTGGCCTGAACCATGCTCGAGGGCCCTCCGGCTCCCCCGGCCTCGACGGTACGGTTCGCACATGCCGCGCGGCCTCCCTCGAGGCACGGTGACCTTCCTCTTCACCGAGGTCGAGGACGCCGCCGGTCGGTGGGAGGAAGCACCGACCGACATGGCCGACGGGATGCGGATCCACGACGCCATCGTGCGGGGCACGATCGAGCGCCACGACGGCTACGTGTTCGGGATCAACGGTGACGGCTTCCACGCCGCCTTCTCGACGGCCGCCGACGCGGCTGCGGCGGCGGTGGAAGCGCAGGAGCAGCTGTGCGATGACGCCGCCATCACGTTCGCCGTTCGCATGGGCCTGCACACCGGCGAAGCGATCGAGCGCGGCCGGAGCTACTTCGGCGGCGACGTGAACCGGACGGCTCGCCTGCTGTCGCTCGCCCACGGCGGCCAGGTGCTCGTGTCCGACACGACCGAGGTGCTGCTGCGCAACCGCGTGGCGCTGCGCCCGCTGGGCGAGCACCGGCTCCGCGGGGTGCGCGGACGGATGTCGGTGCACCAGGTCGTGGCCGACGGTCTCCCGACCGAGTTCCCGGTGCTGCGAAGCGTCGACCTCGCGGGGAACCTTCCCGAGCAGCTGAGATCGCTGGTGGGTCGCGAGGACCTGGTTGCCGAGGTGGCCGAGCAGGCCCGTGCTCACCGGCAGATCACCCTGAGCGGCGTCGGCGGGGTCGGCAAGACCCGGCTGGCCCTCGAGGTCGGGGCCGAGGTGGCCGGCGAGTTCCCCGACGGCGTGTGGATGGTCGAGTTGGCATCGGTTGGCGACCCGGCGTCCGTCACCGCAGCCATCGCCAGCGTGCTGGGCATCACGCCCCAGGGTGAAGTCGCGCTCATCGACACCGTTGCCGATGC
>DASXLH010000337.1:0-4489 GCA_036496335.1 Acidimicrobiales bacterium | reverse complement strand
GCGATGACGGTCCCAGCACACTGCACCTGTTCGGCAACCTCGCCGTCGGCGTCGAGATACGTGATCCCGGCCAGGAGCGTTCTCCCCAGCATTTCGCGCACGTCGCCGATCATCCGACCCACCCTAGCCCATCCTGGGTTTGTCAACCCGCACATCCCCCGTGCACGCAGCCGTACGTTTCTGGGTGGCGGCTCCGGCTGGCGCCTGCGCAGCTTCGCTGATCGGCGCCAGTCCCCGAACCGGGTGCGCCACAGTCCAGAAACTGGCTTCTCACGCACCGAGTTCGGGGAATGCCGGGGTCGCCTGGCTGGTTGGCCGTCGGGATGACCACCATTGGCTTCATAGGCGCAGGCAACATCGGCTCGCACGTTGCACGTCAGGCGGTGCGCCACGGCTACGACGTCGTCCTCAGCAACTCCCGGACGCCCGACACGTTGAGCGAGCTCGTGGCCGAGCTCGGCCCGAGGGCGCGGGCGGCCACCGGTGAGGAAGCCGCCGGCGCTGGCGACCTCGTCGTCGTTTCCACGCCGCTCAAGGCGATCTGGTCGATCCCGGCTGCGCCCACCGCCGGGAAGGTGGTCATCGACACCAACAACTACTACCCGACCCGCGACGGCCACGTCGCCGCCCTCGACGAGGGCACCGCCACCTCCTCCGAGCTGTTGCAGGCCCACCTGTCCGACGCCCGAGTCGTGAAGGCCTTCAACCACATCGGGGCGGCCGCCATCGTCGACGATGCGAGACCCGAGGGTGCGCCCGACCGTCGTGGTCTCGTGATCGCCGGCGACGACGACGATGCCAAGGCCACGGTGACGGCTCTCATCGAGCTGTTCGGGTTCGACGTCGTCGACGCCGGGACCCTTGCAGAGAGCTGGCGCATCGAGCCCGGCACGCCCGGCTACGGACCGATCCACAACGCCGACGAGCTGCGCGCCGACCTCGCTGCCAGCACCCGGGGCCGCCGCGAGTCGTGAGCCCTGCCGACGAGGCCGCGGCCGTCAGTCCTCGATGGTGATGGCGCCGGTAGGGCAGTTCTTGGCGGCGGCCTCGACGTTGGCCCGCAGGCCGGGATCGACGTCGTCCTCCTGGAGGAGGTACAGGAACCCGTCGGCCCGGACCTCGAACACCTCCGGGGCCTCCCGCATGCAGTTGGCGGTCGAGATGCACAGGTCGTAGTCCACGGTGATCCGCATCGGTCTCCTTAGGGACTCGGGGTCAGGTCGGGCGTTGGGGCGAACGAGTCTTCGTTTCGGCGCCACGGCGCCGAAACAGGGCGCTGCTTCCACTGGGAGCCTCGCCTATCGGCTCGCCTCCTCAGCGCTTGGCTCGGGTGAAGCCGGCCGCCTCGGCGGCGGCGGCATCCACGAAGCAGGTGTCGGCGTTGGTCCGGGAGTAAGCGACCATGCCAGGCAGGTGGTAGAGCCCGCTGGCCGCCTTGCCCTTGACGGGGTGGCTCTCCGGACACGACCCGTCGACCGGCTCGGCGGCCCCGGTGTCAGGCGACATCTCCTCGTCGGAGAGCGCGGCATCTGGGACGGCGGTGCCGGACGAGGATGGTTCGGACCCGTGGGAGGGCCGAGCCAGGTCCGGGAACGGCGGCCAGACCGCCGGTGGCGGTGGCGTGCCGACGTCGCGGAACCACCGAGCGGCGCGGAGAGCGCCGGCGGTCAGCCCGCCCAAGAGGCCGGCCCAGAGCGCGATGCGCAGCGCTCGACGGACCATGACCGAAAGCTAGCCGCAGTTGGGCCTTGGCTCGCCGAAGCGGGAGGGGTACCCTGGCCCGGTCATGTCAGCGATGCGCGAGCCCCGCCTGCACATCCTCCTCCTTATGTGAGGCGAGCACCGACAACCGGTGCTCGCCCTTCCGCCTCCTGTCCCGATCCGGGCCAGGAGGTTTTCTTTTGCTCCCGAAGCGTGCCGAAAGCGAGACGTGCCATGGCCCCCGAGCCCGTCGTACCCCCGAAGATGCCGTTCGAGAAGTACAAGCCGTTCCGACCGCTGCCGCTCGTGCTCCCCGATCGATCGTGGCCCGATCGCCAGATCGAGCACGCCCCGCTCTGGTGCTCGGTCGACCTCCGGGACGGCAACCAGGCCCTCATCGACCCGATGGACCCGGTGCGCAAGCTGCGGATGTTCCAGACGCTCGTGAACATGGGCTTCAAGGAGATCGAGGTCGGCTTCCCGTCCGCCTCGCAACCGGACTACGACTTCGTGCGCAAGCTGATCGAGGACGATCTGATCCCCGACGACGTCACCATCCAGGTCCTGGTCCAGTGCCGACCGGAGCTGATCGAACGGACCTACGAGTGCCTGCTCGGGGCGCCCCGGGCCATCGTCCACTTCTACAACTCGACGTCGGTCCTCCAGCGCCGGGTGGTCTTCCGCCAGGACAAGGACGGGATCAGCCAGATCGCCGTCGACGCCGCCCGGCTGTGCCGCAAGCTCGAGGATCGCCTGCCCGGCACGGAGGTCCGCTACGAGTACTCCCCGGAGAGCTTCACGGGCACCGAGCTCGAGTACGCCGTCGCCGTGTGCGGCGCGGTGATGGACGTGATCGAGCCCACGATCGAACGCCGCATCGTGCTCAACCTGCCGGCCACCGTCGAGATGTACACGCCCAACATCTACGGCGACGCCATCGAGTGGATGCACCGCAACCTGCCCGACCGCCAGAGCGTGGTGCTCAGCCTGCACCCCCACAACGATCGGGGTACCGCCGTCGCCGCCGCCGAGTTCGGGGTGATGGCCGGAGCCGACCGGGTGGAAGGGACCCTGTTCGGGAACGGCGAGCGCACCGGCAACGTCGACGTCGTCAACCTGGCAATGAACCTGTTCAGCCAGGGAGTCGACCCCGAGCTCGACATCAGCGACATCGATGCGCTGCGCCGGGTGGCGGAGTACTGCAACCGCCTACCGGTGCACGACCGCCATCCCTACGTCGGCGACCTCGTCTACACCTCGTTCTCCGGCTCCCACCAGGACGCCATCAAGAAGGGACTCGAGGCCCTTCCGTCCGACTACGACACCTGGGAGGTGCCCTACCTGCCCATCGACCCCAAGCACGTCGGTCGCAGCTACGAGGCGGTCGTGCGGGTCAACAGCCAGTCCGGCAAGGGTGGCGTCGCCTACATCATGAAGGCCGAGCATGGTCTCGACCTGCCTCGCCGCCTCCAGATCGAGCTGTCGAAGCAGGTGCAGACCATCACCGAGGACACCGGCACCGAGATCTCGCCGGCGGAGATGTGGGACACGTTCGTGGCCGAGTACCAGCCGAGCGATCCGCCCGTGCAGCTGCTCTCCCACGAGGCGTCGACCACCAGCGGCGAGGGCTCCCGCATCACCGCCCAGCTCCTGGTCGACGGTGAGCACCGGACCGTGTCGGGGCGGGGCAACGGCCCGATCGCCGCCTTCGTCCACGCCCTCGAGAGCGACCTGGGCGCCGACATCGAGGTGGTCGACTACGCCGAGCACGCCATCGCGGCCGGGACCGACGCCACCGCCGTCGCCTACGTCGAGGCTCGCAGCGACCGAGGCGGAGGCGCGGTGCGCTGGGGGGTCGGCATGGACGAGAGCATCACCTCGGCATCGCTCAAGGCCGTCGTCGGTGCCCTCAACCGGCTGCGGGCGGCCGACGACTGAGGAGGTTGGGTCGGCTTAGACCCGGGCGATGAGCTCGCCGTGGACGGTGAGGAAGACGGCATCGGGGTCGGTGGCCCAGGCCCGCCAGCCGGCCGCGAGGTCGGCCAGCTCGGCCTCGGTGGCGAGGCCGTAGGTGACGGCCTGCTCGGCGAAGGACGACCGGACCGTGCGTTCGGCCCACAGGTCGGCCCACCACACCGCGTCCTCGCCGGTGAAGGTCCAGGTCGTCGTCGTGTAGCTGGTGTCGTTCAGCCCGGCGGCCCGCGCCCAGGCAGGGAGGCGCCGGCCGGCGCCGGCCTGCGCCCCGTTGCGGGTGGTGACGGCCAGATAGAGCTCGCGCCACCGGTCGATCGGCTCGCTGGCCGGATACCAGATCTTGGCGGGGTAGTCGGCGTCGCGGACGGCCACCACGCCGCCGCCGGGACGAGCCAGCTCGGCCATCCGCCGGAGGGCCCCGACCGGATCGGTGACATGCTGGAGCACCTGATGGGCGTGGACGACGTCGAAGGGCCCGTCCAGCTGCCGGAAGTCGACCACCTTGAAGGCGACGTTGGTCGTGGACCGCTCGGCGGTGGAGCGGGCCTCCTCCACCACCTCGGCCGACAGGTCGACGCCCAGCACGGCGCCCGGCGCCACCCGCTCGGCGAGGTCGCAGGTGAGGGTGCCGGGGCCACACCCGACGTCGAGCAGGCTCATGCCGGTCGTCAGATGGGGGAGCAGGTAGGCGGCCGAGTTCTCCGCCGTGCGCCACCGGTGCGAGCGCAGCACCGAGTCGTGATGGCCGTGGGTGTAGATCTCGGGACTCACGGTGTCGGGGCTCACGCCGTCGAGGGCATGAAGTCGGCCCGGT
>DASXLH010000336.1:0-12828 GCA_036496335.1 Acidimicrobiales bacterium | reverse complement strand
ACTGCGGCACCTACATCCACTGGCCACGGCCGGTGTGCCACACCTGCCGCTCCACCGACCTGGCGCCGGCCGAGGTATCGGGCCGCGGCACCCTCTACAGCTGGACCGTCGCCGAACAGGCCTTCCACCCGGCCTTCAAGGACAAGTTGCCCTACGTCGTCGCCACCATCGCCCTCGACGAGCAGGCCGACCTGCGGATGGTCTCCAACATGGTCGACTGCACCGAGGACGATCTCTCCAAGGACGTCCCCGTGCAGGTGACGTTCAGGGAGGTCGCCCCCGACCTCGTGCTCCCCCTGTTCGCCCTGGTCGACGGAGCTTCCCGATGACCGGGCGACGGGTTGCCGTGGTGGGGGTCGGCTACTCGACCGTCGGGCGACGGACCGGGCTGTCGGCCCGCCAGCTCACGGCCCAGAGCGTCGACGCCGCCCTCGAGGACGCCGGCCTGCAGGCGTCCGACATCGACGGCTACTCGACCCTCGGCGGCGAGCCGATGTCCGACGCCCAGATGCTCGGCATGGGCCCGCTCTCCTGGTTCGCGTCGGGCATGGCCTCGCCCGCCTTCTCCCATGCGGCCATCTACTCGATCGCGGCGGTGGCGAGCGGCCAGTGCGAGACGGCCATGACCACCCGCATCATCCAGCAGCAGCCGACGGGCGAGGCCCTCCTGGCCATGAGCGCCATGAGCCGGGCCAACGGCGTGCCAGGCGACATGCAGTTCGTCGCCCCCTTCGGTGCCGGCAGCCCCACGCAGTGGGCCGGCCTGCTCACCCAGCGACGGATGCTCGAGTACGGGATGACCGAGGAGCAGTTCGGGGCCCACGTGGTCGCCCAGCGCTACCACGCCTCCCTCAACGACGACGCGCTGTTCCGCGACCCGCTGACGATCGACGACTACCTGGCCGCCCGCTACGTGTCCAAGCCGGTGCGGATCCTCGATTGCGACTACCCGGTCGACTCCGGCGCGGCCGTGATCTTCACCACCGAGGAGCGGGCCCGTGACCTGAAGCAGAAGCCGGTCTTCGTGGAGGCCAGCGCCCTGTCGGCCATCAGCGACCTCTCCTTCGAGAACCTGCCCGACATGGTGCGCACCTCGCCGCACCACTGTGCCGACCTGCTCTGGTCCCGCACCGACCTGACGCCCGCCGACGTCGACTGCGCGCAGCTCTACGACGGCTTCACCATCATCACGGTGGAGTGGCTCGAGGCGCTCGGCCTCTGCGCCGAAGGTGAGGCGGGGTCGTTCCTGGCGTCGGGCGCCACCCGCCTCGGCGGGAGCATGCCGGTCAACACCGACGGTGGGGCCTGCAACGTGGGCCGCCGTCACGGTGCCAACTTCTGCATCGAGGCCGTCCGCCAGATCCGCGGCCAGTGCGGCGAGCGCCAGGTACCCGGTGCCGAGGTCTCGGTGTGGACCAACGCCGTCGGCCCGTTCTCGGCCGCCTTCCTGATGACCGCCTGACCCCCATCCGTCCCGAACCACCTGTCCATCTGGCTTTTTTGGACAACGAACAGAGATGAGAGGTGTAGTGAGCCCATGGACCTCGACCTGACGGATGACCAGGAGCTCCTCCGGGAGACGACGGCCCGGTTCATCGAAGCCGACTGCGACCTCGTGCACGTCCGTGCCCTAGCCGACAGCGCGACGGGCGTGGACGAGGGCTACCTGGCGAAGGGGGCCGAGCTGGGCTGGTTCGCCCTGCTCGTCTCCGAGGAGCTCGGCGGCGGGAGCATCTCCGGCAGCGGGCTGCGGGATGCGGTGGTCATCGCCGAGGAGCGGGGTCGCCAGCTGCAGCCGGGGCCGTTCGTCCCCGCCAACGTCGTGGCCTTCGCCCTGTCGCAGGCCGGCAACGACGAGCAGCAGAACAAGATCCTCCCGAGCCTGATCGACGGGTCGTCCGTGGCCACCTGGGCGATCGCCAACGCCACCGGCGCCTGGGAGCCTGGCAGCGGGGTGCAGGCCACCCCCAGCGGGACCGGCTACGTGCTGAACGGCCGCGCCAACCTGGTCCAGGACGCCGAGCTGGCCGACTGGATCCTCGTGGTGGCGACTTCGGCGGAGGGGCTGTGCCAGTTCCTCCTCCCGGCCTCGGCCCCCGGTCTCACCGTCAACAAGCTCGAGAGCCTCGACCTCTCCCGCCGCTTCGGCGAGGTGGTGCTCGACGGCGTGCAGGCCGACGCCGGCAGCGCCGTCGGGGCGCCCGGCCAGAGCGCCGACCTGATCGAGCGCGAGCTCCAGGTGGCCCTCGTGCTGACCGTCTCGGAGTCGGTCGGGGCGATGAACCGCATCTTCGAGATCACGCTCGACTACGCCAAGGCCCGCACCGCCTTCGGCCGGCCGATCGGCTCGTTCCAGGCCATCAAGCACTCGCTGGCCGACACCGGTCTCCTGCTGGAGATGGCGCAGGGGATGGCGACCGCCGCCGCCCGGGCGGTGGGCGACGAGCGTCCCGACGCCGGCGAGGTGGCCAGCATGGCCAAGTCGCTGGTCGGCGACAACGGCGTGGCCCTGTCCCAGAACTGCTTCCAGACCTTCGGCGGCATCGGCTACACGTGGGAGCACGACCAGCACCTCTTCCTGCGCCGCCTCGCCATGGACGCGCTGCTCTACGGGGAGCCCGCCGCCCACCGGGAGCGCATCTGCCAGCTCCACGATCTGTAGACCCGTTCCGAACCACCTCGACGTCCCGACGACGATGCAGCCAGCCATGAGGAGCCCGCGATGACCGCGACCCAGACCGACGAGACGATCTCCCTCGACGAGTTCCGCGAGAAGGCCCGCACCTGGGCCGCCGCCAACCTCGAGCCCCGCGACCACTCGGCTCCCGGCCCGGGCTCACGCTCGGCCGCCAACCACCCCACGTGGGAGGCGCTGGCCATCGAGCGCCAGCTCCAGGCGAAGATCTACGAAGCCGGCTTTGCCGGGATCGCCTGGCCGGTCGAGTACGGCGGCCAGGGCCTCACCCCGGAGCACGACTCCATCTGGGTCGAGGAGAGCGCCGAGTACACGCTGCCCAACCTCGGCGTCGCCGGTGGCACCACGTTCGGGGTCTGCGCCCCGACGATGCTGGCCCACGCCAGCACCGAGTTCATGCGCCGCCACGGACCCGAGATCCTCCGGGGCAACGAGCTCTTCTGCCAGTTCTTCTCCGAGCCCGGCGCAGGGTCCGACCTGGCCGGCGTCACCACCCGGGCCGACCGTGACGGTGAGCGGTGGATCCTCAACGGCTCGAAGATCTGGACCAGCGGTGCGGCCTTCGCCGACTGGGGCATGTGCCTGGCCCGCACCGACTGGGACGCCCCCAAGCACCGCGGCCTCACCTGGTTCGCGGTGAAGATCGACCAGCCCGGCGTCACCGTCCAGCCCATCCGGGAGATCAACGGCAGCATGGAGTTCTGCCAGGAGTTCTTCGACGACGTGCAGCTGTCGGAGGACGACGTGATCGGCGACGTCAACCAGGGCTGGCGGGTGGCCCAGACGATGCTGGTGTTCGAGCGCGGAGCCGGCCGGGCCGGATCGGAGCGGGCTCCCCAGGGCCCGGGCCGACTCGCCCCCGACCTCGTCTCGCTGGCCAAGAAGTTCGACCGTGAGCAGATCCCGACGGTCCGCCAGCTCATCGCCCAGGCCCACATCAACGACTACGCCAGCCGCCAGCTGGCCAGCCGCATCGCCGGCCACATCAAGAAGGGTGGGGCCAACTCGGGCATCGCCGCCTACGGCAAGCTGGCCCAGGGCACCCTGGGCGCGGCCCGCTCCCGCATGGCCATCGAGATCGGGGGCGCCAACGCCCTGGTGTGGCAGGAGGGCGACACCAACGGCTCGGCCACCGCGGTCACCTACCTCAACGGTCGGCTCGGCGGCATCGCCGGCGGCACCAACGAGGTGCAGCGCAACGGCATCGGCGAGCGGGTGCTCGGCCTGCCCCGCGAGCCTGCCTTCGACATCCACAAGCCCTTCCGTGAGGTCGTGCGCGACGCCGCCAACTGGACTGGCAACGAGTAACCCCTTCGCGACAAGGTTCGTGACGGGGACGGGGGAGACAGCCATGAGTGCCGCACAGAGCCGGTTCGAGGGCAAGGTCGTCGCCATCACCGGCGGCGGGATGGGGATCGGGCGGACCTACGGTCGGCGCTTCGCCGCCGAAGGCGCCTCGATCGTCGTGGCCGATCTCGACCCCGACGTGGGGGAGCGGGAAGCCAAGGAGCTCGAGGCCCAAGGGGCGCAGGCCGTCTCCGTGGCCATGGACGTGTCCGACGAGGCCGGCGCGGCGGCGATGGTGGAGGTCGCTACTCATGCCTTCGGCGGCATCGACATCCTCGTCAACAACGCCGGCATCCATCTCGAGCACGCCCAGCTGCCCTTCACCGTCGAGGCGCTGCCGAAGTGGCGTCGCGTCCTCGACGTCAACGTCATCGGCGCCCTCAACTGCTCCGCCGCCTGCCGCCCGTCGATGAAGGCGCGGGGCGGCGGGGCAATCATCAACCAGTCGACGATGGCGGCCTACCTCGGCGGCGGCGCCTACAGCGTGTCGAAGCTGGCGCTCAACACCCTCACCGTCGGGTTGGCCGCCGACTTCGCCGCCGACGGGATCCGGGTCAACGGCATCGCACCGAGCCTGGTCGACTCCGAAGCGGCGATGGCCTCGATGGCTCCGGCCGCCCAGCAGGGCGTGATCGCCGGTCAGATGATCAAGCGGCTGGGCACGATGGAGGACCTGGCCAACATGGCGCTGTTCCTCTGCTCGGACGACGCCAGCTTCGTCACCGGTCAGACCATCCTCGTCGACGGCGGCTTCGTGAAGAAGGCCTGGTAGCCGCCGTGGCTGGAGGCGAGGACTCCGGCCGGATGGTGGTCCGGGCCGACTTCACCATGAAGACCCTCTCCGACGAGGAGGCCGACGCGGTGGTGGCCGGCATGCTTGAGGCGGCCGAAGCCGAGGAGCCGGGGACCCTCGTCTACGCCTGGTTCCGCCACCGCGACGACCCGAAGCGCTGGTCGGTGCTGGAGATCTACGAGAGCGAACAGGCCCAGAAGGCCCACTTGCGCGGCCCGCTGATGCGCAAGGCGAGCGCGCCCCTGGCCACCGCCATCGACGAGGGCGGGGTGGGCACCCCGCTCCAGTGGGTGTTCGCCAAGGGCATCGCCAAGCCCACCGACTGAACCGGACGGGTCGGTCTCAGGGGGCGGCGGGGACGTCGACCCAGCCGGCGCCGGCGGAGGAGCGCCGAGCGGCGTCGATGACCTCCTCGACCTGCCACGCCCCCCGGATCGACGGGACGCGGGTGTCCTCGCCGTCGAAGGCCGGCAGCCAGTCCTCCAGCATCAGCGCCAGCGAATGGATGGCGGCCCCGGCCCGGCGGGGTGGGACCGGTCGGCCGCTGGCGGGCATCCGGTCGCTGTGGGGCACCGCCTCCGGCCCGTCCTCGCCCACCCGGTGCAGCACAGCGGCGCCGTCGGCGCCCACCCGGGCGATCTCGACCGTCCCGTCGCTGCCCAGCATCGTGAACAGGTTGGAGCCGGCCTGGTAACCCACCACCGAAGTGGTCAGCACGGCCAGCGCGACGGACTCGGTGCGCATCACCAGCGCCGAGGTGTCGTCGGCGTCGACGTCGATCATCGAGCCGTCCTCACGGGGTCGCTGCGGGATCGACGAGCGCACGTCGGCGGTCACCGACACCACCCGGCCGAACAGGGTCTGGATGTAGTCGAGGTCGTGGGAGGCCATGCCGCTGAGGTAGCCGCCGCCGGCGTCGAGGTGGTACATCCACTCCGACTGGAGCGGCCGGGTCGGGTGCCAGTAGGGCGCGGTGGCGCTGGCCTGGACGAAGTAGGGCTGTCCGACGCCGCCGTTGGCGACGAGCTCCCACAGGGCGAGCCGCTCCGGGCTCCATCGGTTCTGGAAGCAGACCGCCGTCTGGCGATCGCTGGACTCGGCGGCCCGCACCATGTCGCGCCCCTCCTCACCCGTGAGGCACAGCGGCTTCTCGCACAGCACGTGCTTGCCGGCCTCGAGCGCGGCCAACAGCACCGGCCGGTGCAGCTCCACCGGCAGCACGATGGACACGAGGTCGAGGTCGTCGCGCCGCACGAACGCCTCCCAGTCGTTCGACGTGTCGGCGATGCCCAGCCGCTCGGACGCCGCCGCGAGGGGCTCGGGTCGCCGCCCGCACAGCGCCACCAGCTCGTAGCCGTCGACCAGCCCGTACGCAGGGCCGTGCACCAACGCCCCCCACCCGACGCCAATGATGCCGACCCTCAACGTCTCCATCTCTCCATCTTCGTCCTGAGCCGCCTCTCCACGGCGCCTTCTGTCCAACCCTGTCGGGCGGGGGATCTGGCTTCCGCGGCAGCATGGCGGGACAGTTCGAGGGTGAGGGGACGGGCATGGGCGTCGCGGTGGGGGAAGACCATCTGGAGCTGGCGGGCGTGGTGCGCGCCTTCCTCGAGCGGCAGGGCGCCAAGGCGCAGCACCGGGCCGTGCTCGACGCCGAGGACGACTCGCTTCCGGCGTTCTGGAAGGAGCTGGCCGAGCTCGGCTGGCTCGGCCTGCACCTCCCCGAGGCCCACGGCGGCTCGGGCTACGGATACCCGGAGCTGGCGGTGGTGCTCGACGAGATGGGTCGGGTCGCCGCCCCCGGGCCCTTCCTGCCGACCGTCCTCGCCTCCGGGGTGATCGCCGCCTGCGGCACCACCGAGCAGCAGGCGAGCCTGCTCCCCGGTCTGGCCGACGGCAGCCGCGTCGCCGGCGTCGGGCTCAACGGCTCCCTTGCCCGCAAGGGCGACGCCTACGACGGTGACGCCGGTGTGGTCCTGAGCGGTTCCATCGCCGACGTGCTGGTGCTCACGGCCGGCGATGACCTGGTCGTGCTCGATCGGGGGCTGCCGGGTGTCACCGTGACCGCCGCTCCCAGCCTCGACAAAGGGCGCCGGGTGGCCCGTGTGCAGCTCGATTCGGTGCCGGCCGCCGACGTCCAGGTCCTGACCGGCGCCCATGCCCGGGCCATGCAGATCGGCCGGGCCCTCGCCTCGGCCGAAGCCGCCGGCGGGGCCTCGGCCTGCGCCGCCCTGTCGACCGAGTACGCCAAGGTGCGCATCGCCTTCGACCGCCCGATCGGCCAGTTCCAGGCGGTGAAGCACCACTGCGCCAACATGTTCGCCCAGTCGGAGCTGGCCCTGGCGGCGGCGTGGGATGCAGCCCGCTTCGTGGCTGATCCCGACCATGCCGAGCTGCCCACCGCCGCGGCCGCCTCCGTGGCGCTGCCGGCGTTCCTGCTCTGTGGCCGGCTCACCATCCAGGTGCACGGCGGCATCGGCTTCACCTACGAGCACGACGCCCACCTCTACTTCCGTCGGGCGATGTCGCTCATCGCGCTCTTCGGTCCCCTGGAGGACACCCGCGAGCGGGTCCTCAGCGCGCAGCTCGCCGGCGATCGCCCTATGGCCCGCCTCGACGTGAGCCCGCCGGCCGAGGAGATCCGGGCCGAGGCCCGGGCCTTCCGGGCGGCTTACGAGGCACTGCCGGAGTCGGAGCGGCGCAAGGCGCTGGTCGACTCGGGCTTCCTCGTCCCGCACTGGCAACCGCCATGGGGCAAGGGCGCCGACATGCTGGAGCAGATCGCCATCGACCAGGAGCTGGCCGGCATCCCCCGGGGTGCGGCCGGTGGCTGGCTGGCCCTCACGCTCACGGCCGTCGGCACCCCTGAGCAACAGGAGCGCTGGGTCCGACCCTCGATCGAGGGCACCATCGGGATCTGTCAGCTGTTCAGCGAGCCTGACGCCGGCTCCGACCTCGCCTCGCTCAAGACGAGGGCCGAGCGCACCGACGGCGGCTGGGTCGTCAACGGCCAGAAGGTGTGGACCAGCGGCGGCCTCACGGCCGATTGGGGCTACGCCCTGGTCCGCACCGACCCCGAGGCCCCCAAGCACGCCGGCATCACCGTGATGATGATCGACATGAAGGCCCGGGGCGTCGAGGTCCGACCGCTGCGCCAGATCACCGGCGACGCCCACTTCGCCGAGGTCTTCCTCGACAACGTCTTCGTCCCCGACGACGACGTGATCGGCGACATCAACCGGGGATGGGGCATCGCCCGGACCACCATGGGCAACGAGCGCATGGTGATCGGCAGCACGATCGCCCACGTCAGCCCGGAGCTCCTGCTCGACGTCGTGCGGGACCGGGCGGCCAGCGACCAGCCCATCCGCCAGGAGGTGGGCGCCATCCTGGCCGACCACCAGGCCCTGTCGATCCTCGATCTGCGCCGGGCCATCCGGGCCCTGGCCGGGGAGGGGACCGGTGCCGAGGGCAACATCACCAAGCTCCTGGGCAACGAGCTCGACCAGCGCATCGCCGAGGTGGCCATGCGGATGCTCGGTCCCGACGCCGCCGCCATAGACGGCGACTACGCCCCCTGGGGCTACCAGTACCTGTTCACCCGGGCCTACACCCTGGGCGGTGGCACCTCGGAGATCTCGAGGAACGCCATCGGCGAGCGCATCCTCGGTCTGCCCCGCGACGCCGGGAGGTAGGGACATGGCGGAAGCGAGGCGGGTGGAGCTGACGGTCGGGGGGGCGGCCGTACCGACGCTCGTCTACGAGCCGACGGGTCGGGACGGCCCGCGGCCGGCGGTGGTGGTGTCGGCCGAGGCCTACGGCATCAACGAGTTCACCGACAAGGTGGCCAGCGGGCTGTGCGCCCTGGGCTACGTGGTGGTGGTGCCCGACTACTACCGCGGCAACGGGCTGACCCGCCCGGACGACTACTCCGACTTCACGGAGGTCATGGGCTTCATCAACGCCCTCGACTTCACCGAGGCCACCCACGACATCATGGCCGGGGTCGAGCACGCCCGGTCGATGCCGTCGGTCGACCCGGACCGGGTGGCGGTGTGGGGCTACTGCACCGGCAGCACCCTGGCCATGCTCACCACCGCCCTCGACCGGCGCCTGGCGGCGGCGGTGTGGTTCTTCCCGAGCCAGCCCACCTTCCCGGAGCTCGACGACAAGCGCCCGGTCCATCCGATGGACATGATCTGGAACATCGCGTGTCCGGTCCAGCTCATCTACGGCGACCAGGACGCCGGGCTGGTCGGCCTCGGGCCCGAGTTCCGCCGGCGCTTCGAGCGTTACGGCATCGAGCACCGCATCGACGTCTACGAGGGCGCCGGCCATGCCTTCAGCGCGCCCGACCCGCCGCTGCGCCACGACGGCGCCGACCGCGCCTCGTGGGCCGACGCCACCACCTGGCTCGCCTCGAAGCTCCACCCCTGACCACCCAGGTCGCTTTTCGGCGAGCCGGCGACCTCTGAGGTCGTCAGCGCGCCACAACGCGAGTGGAGCGGCGGCTACCCCTCCCGTCCATCTGGTCGACCGGGTGCCGTTGGGGCCGTGCGCCTAGCGTCGGCTGTACCTGAAGGTTGCCAGGCTGACTGTGCCTGACTGATGTGCCAAATGCTGAATGTGGAGGATGGCGTGGAGTTGGAGCTCACGTCCGACCAGGAGTTCTTCGCGGAGACGACGCGGAAGTTCCTGGAGGACAAGACACCGGTCTCGGAGTTGCGGGCCAAGCGGAACGATCCCGCCGGCTTCGAACCGGCCTATTGGACCCAGGGCGCGGAACTGGGCTGGACCTCCCTGCTCGTCAGCGAGGAGGACGGCGGGGGCAGCATCTCCGGCCGACCGCTGGCCGACCTGATGCTGGTCGCCTTCGAGTTCGGCAACCACGCCGCCCCCGGCCCGCTGGTGCCGGCGAGCATCGTCGCCGGTGCCCTCTCCCGCGCCGGGTCGGCCGAGCAGAAGGCCGGCCCGCTGGCCGAGATCCTCAGCGGCGAGGCCGTCGGCTCGTGGGCCTTCGGCGAGCCCCGTCCCCATGACGGGTTCGGGGAGGTCACCGTCACGGCCGAGGTCGACGGCGACTCCGTCCGCCTCAACGGGGCCAAGGCTCCGGTCGAGTCGGCCGCCCAGGCCAAGTACATCCTGGTCACGGCCCGCACCGGCGAGGGCCTGACCCAGGTCCTGGTGCCCACCGATGCCGCCGGCGTGACGGTGACGCCGATGAAGAGCGTCGACCTCACCCGGCACTTCGCCAAGGTGTCGCTCGACAACGTCGCCCTGCCCGTCTCCGCCGTCGTGGGTGAGGTCGGGGGCGCCGCCGGCGACGTCGACTGGCAGACCCAGGTGGCGATCCTGCTGGAGCTCAACGAGATGGTCGGCGCCATGGACCGGGCCTTCAAGATGACGCACGAGTGGTCCTTCGACCGGTACTCCTTCGGCCGCCCGTTGGCGTCGTACCAGGAGCTCAAGCACCGCTTCGCCGACATGAAGCTCTGGCTCGAGGCCAGCCACGCCATCACCGACGGGGCCGCCAAGGCCGTGGAGGACGGCGACCCGGAGGCGTGGGACCTCCTGTCGGCGGCCAAGGCCTACGTCGGGCACTACGGCCCGGAGCTGATGCACGACTGCGTGCAGATGCACGGCGGCATCGGCGTCACCTTCGAGCACGACATGCACCTGTACCTGCGCCGGGTGGTCCTCGGCTCCCGTCTCTACGGGAGCGTCGGCGACCACCGCGAGCGCCTCACCGCGTCGCTGGAGAAGAAGGAGGAGGCGGCATGACCGACACCGTCACCACGGACGACACCGAGATCGAGTCCGTCGAGAGCTTCCGGCAACGGGCCCGCACCTGGATCCGGGCCAACCTCGGACCGGCCACCGGCCGCGGCTTCGGCGGGATGAGCGACGAGGAGGAGCTGGCGGAGATGGACCGCCAGCGCAAGCTGCAGCGCCAGCTCTTCGACGCCGGCTTCGCCGGGATCTGCGTGCCCAAGGAGTACGGCGGTCAGGGCCTGACGCCGGCCCACAACGACGCCTTCAACGCCGAGATCTCGGGCTTCGACTACCCGTCGATGCTCCAGGTCCCGAACATGACGCCGTGCATGGCCGTCATCCTCGAGTTCGGCAGCCACGAGCAGAAGATGAAGCACGTGCCGCCGATCCTCAAGGGCGAGCACTACTGGATCCAGTACCTCTCGGAGCCGTCCAGCGGCTCGGACGCGGCCGGCGCCCAGACCATGGCCACCCGCGACGGTGACGAGTGGCTGCTCAACGGCTCGAAGATCTGGTCGTCGGGGGCATGGCGGGCCGACTACGGGCTCACCCTGGCCCGCACCAACGCCGACGTGCCCAAGCACCGCGGCCTCGGTGTCTTCCTCGTGCCGGCCCACGCCCCCGGGATCGAGATGCACCGCATCGAGATGCTGAGCGGCGGCAACGAGTTCTGCCAGGAGTTCTTCACCGACGTCCGCATCCCCGAGAGCGAGCGCCTGGGCGATGTCGACGACGGTTGGACGATCGGCATCCGCTGGCTGTACTTCGAGCGCAGCTTCGCCCTGTCGCCCTACCTCATCCGCCCATCCGGCGGCGGCGAGGCCTTCGCCACCCCTGACGGAGCTTTGGTGCGGTTGGCCCGCAAGGCCGGCCGGCTCGACGACCCGGTGGCGCGGGACATGATCGGCGAGGTCCGGGCCGACTCGCTCGTGGCGGGCTTCGCCCAGCGTCGCATCGGCCAGGGCATGCGCACCGGCTACCTCACCGATCAGGGCGCGGCCCTTTCCCGCCTGCTCAGCGGGGTCAACGCCACCCGCTCGTCGACCGTCGCCTTCGACATCGCCGGCCCGTCGGCGGTGGCGTGGGAGGACGACGACGGCGACATCGGCGGTCGGGGCATCGGCTTCTTGTCCCGCCAGGCCGCCCAGATCGGTGGCGGCACCACCGAGATGGCCCGCAACGTCATCAGCGAGCGGGTGCTTGGCATGCCCCGCGAGCGGGACAACTCCCGAGACCTGCCCTTCCGCGAGGTGCCGAAGGGCCCGAGCAACCGCTGACGCCGGGGCCGACGCTCCGAGCTCGTCCACTGGTCAACGCCCGTCCCGCGTGGGACGGGCGTTGACGCGTCGGACTACCTTGCAACCACGGGACGTCGTGAGACGTCAGAAGGGGATGGATCCATGACGACCACCGACGAGAACCTGATCTACGTCAGCGACCGCAAGCTGCCCTACGCAGTGTTCGACGCCGACAACCACATGTACGAGAACCGGGACGCGCTGACCAAGTACCTCCCGAAGGAGTACGACGGCCTCATCAAGTACGTCGAGATCAACGGTCGCACCAAGCTGGCCATCGCCGACAAGATCACCAACTACATCCCCAACCCCACCTTCGGCCGGGTGGCGGTGCCCGGTGTGTACGGACTCGACGTGAGCAAGTCGCACAAAGGCAACCGGGCCGGCGAGCAGACCTCCATCCCCCGCGGTGAGCGGGTGCGGGCCATGCCCGGCCTCGACGCCTTCTTCGACCCGGAGCCCCGGCTCGAGCTGATGCGCGACATGGGCATCGACCGCACCATCCTGTGGCCGACGCTGGCGAGCTCGCTCGAGGAGCGCCTGGCCCAGGACCCCGACGCGGTGTGCGCCGCCATCCACGCCCTCAACGAGTGGATGTACGAGCACTGGACGTTCAACTACGCCGACGCCATCTTCGCCACCCCGATCATCTCGCTGGCCAACCTCGACGCGGCGTTGGCCGAGCTCGAGATCATCGCCGAGCGGGGCGCCAAGATCTTCCTCATCCGGGTCGCCCCCGTGCCCACCTGGAAGGGCAGCAAGTCCTTCGCACTGCCCGAGTTCGACCCGTTCTGGGCCCGGGTGCAGGAGCTGGGCCTGGTGGTCGGCATGCACGCCGGCGACCCCGGCTACACGAAGTACGCCAACGAGTGGGAGGGCCACAACTACGAGGCCAACTTCGGCAGCGTGGGCACCCCGGCCTT
>DASXLH010000335.1:0-4966 GCA_036496335.1 Acidimicrobiales bacterium | reverse complement strand
CGGGTTCCCCGCTCGCTCATGCCGTCACCACCTTCGCCGGGCGGAACATGGGCACGAACCACTCGCCCCGCGGCTCGAAGGTGACCTCCACCGGCATATCGATCTCGAGGCCCTCACCGGTGGTGGGCACGTCGACGATGTTGGTGAGGAGCCGCAGACCGGTCTGCTCCTCGAGCTCGACCATGGCGAGGACATAGGGGAGCTCGTCGAGGAAGGCGGTGGCGAAGGCCTGCCGGGCAACGACGAACGAGTAGAGCCGGCCCCGACCGCTGACGGCTTCCGGGCCGAGGTCCGAACCGCCGCAGCGGGGGCAGCGGATGCTCGGCGGATGGAGGTAGAAGCCGCACGTTCGGCAGCGGGTGATCAACAGCGTGTTGTCACGGCCACCTTCGAAGAAGAACCGGTGGGCATCGTCGGGACGTGGTTCCGGTTTGGACATGTTGACCTCAGCAGAACGGATCGATGGCCGACCCTATAACCGGCGCCACCTTCGGCGCCGGAGCGGCGACGGCCAGAGGATTAGGGTCGACCTGTCTGGTCGCCGGGGAGGGAGACAGACGTGCCGTGCTACTCGTTCGAGGGTCGGTCGCCCGTCGTGGACCCCGACGCGTTCGTGGCCGGGACGGCCACGCTCATCGGTGCGGTCACCGTCGAGGCCGGGGCCTCGATCTGGTACAACGCCGTGCTCCGGGCCGACCGGGCGCCGATAACCGTGCGCGCCGGCGCCAACGTCCAGGACGGCTCGGTGGTGCACACGTCCCAGGATCTCCCGTGCGAGATCGGGCCCGGGTCGACGGTCGGTCACCTGTGCGTGGTTCACGGGGCCACCATCGGCGCAGGAGCCATGGTGGCGAACGGATCGACGGTCCTCGACGGCGCCACGATCGGGGCCGGATCGCTGGTGGCCGCCCACTCGCTGGTCGCCGAAGGCACCCAGGTGCCGGACGGGGTCCTGGTCGCCGGCAGCCCCGCCGTGGTGAAGCGGTCGATCGAGGGGACCCCGGTCGGCTCGATGGTCGCCGGCGTGCCCAAGGTCTACGTCGAGCTGGCCCGCCGGCACGCGGAAGGAGTGGAGGCGATCGGATGACCGAGCTCCCGACGGTCCCGCTGGATCTCGTCGTCCGGGGTGGCCGGGTCGTCGACCCGGCCACCGGCGCCGACGGACTGCTTGACGTGGGCGTCGCCGGCGATCGGATCGCCGCCGTCGGGCCTCGGCTCCCGGTGGGTGCCACCACGACCGTGATCGACGCCACCGGCCAGATCGTCACCGCCGGTCTCGTCGACCTCCACACCCACGTGTTCGCCCATGCGACCGGGTTCGGCGTCGACGTCGACGACGCCGGGGTGAACGCCGGCGTCACCACCGCCGTCGACATGGGCAGCACGGGAACGTGGTGGTTCCCAACCTTGAAGGCCTACGTCATCGACCGTGCGGTCACCGACGTCGTCGCCTTCCTGATGATGGGCTACGTCGGCGCCACCTGGCGGGTGGGGGGGCCGCCCATCCTCAACCCCGACTGGGCCGATCCCGAGTCGTTGGCCGCCATGCACGAGCACTTCCCGGACCACGTCCGGGGCTTCAAGACCTGGGGGGAGTCGGGAAGCACCTCCCAGTGGGGCTGGCGGTTCCTGCACATGGGCCGCAAAGCCGGCGACCTCACCGGGCTGCCCATCTACATCCACACCGGCGAGCTCTACCCGGTCGACGAGGCCAACCGCCCCGACCCGGCGACCATCATGCCGGAGGTGCTGGCCACGGCCCGGCCCGGTGATGTCCTCGGTCACTGCTACAGCGCCATGCCGGACGGCATCCTCGGCCGGGCCGAGCGGCCCAGCCAGGCGCTCGCCGACGCCGTCGAGCGGGGGGTGCGACTCGACGTCGGCCACGGCATCAACTTCTCGTTCGCCGTCGCCCGGCGCATGCTCGCGGGCGGGCTGGCCCCCTACACGATCAGCTCCGACACCCACGCCCTGCTCAGCGGCATGCACGACGACTCCACCTGCAGCTACAGCCTGGTGGGCACCATGTCGAAGCTGCTGGCTCTCGGTATGTCCCTCACCGATGTGGTCCGGTGCACGACGGAGCACCCGGCGACCGTGCTGGGGATGGCCGACGAGATCGGCTCCCTGCGAGTCGGGAGCCGGGCCGATCTCACCCTGCTCGAGCCTCGCCGGGAGCCGTGGACGTTCCTCGATCCCGTCGGGGGAACCCTTGACGCCAACGAGCGGTTGGTGCCCTCGGTCGTGATCCGCGCCGGTCGGCCGCTGGTTCCGAGCCGCCGCCTGCTGCGGGACGTCTGCGAGCCCGAGGAGCGAGGCGAGGCCGGTCTGGCGGTGGCGGTCGGGGGCCTGGCCCGGTGACGTCGGCCCGCCCGCTCCCGGTTGTCACCCGCTCCACCCAGGCCTTCTGGACCGGCGGCGCGAACGGCCAGCTCCTCATCCACCGGTGCCAGGCGTGCGGCTACTACGTCCATCCCCCGACCGGCTTCTGCCCGGCCTGCGAGGGTCGAGACGTCCGGCCCGAACCGGTGTCGGGCCGCGCCACCGTGGCCAGCTTCACGGTGAACCACCAGCAGTGGGAACCCGACCTGGAGGTGCCCTACGTGATGGCTCTCGTCGAGGTGGTGGAACAGCCCGATGTGCGATTGGCGACGAACATCGTCAACTGCGCCATCGATGACGTGACCATCGGGATGCCCGTCCGGGTGCTGTTCGAGCAACACGAGGACGTGTGGGTGCCCCTGTTCGAACCCGACGGGGAGGCGGCGTGAGCGAGCCGGTCCTCGAGAAGCAGGTCGCCATCTCGGGCATCGGTCAGTCGGCCGTGACCCGCGGCACCGACCGATGGCCGATCGACCTCACCATCGACGCCTGCTTGGAGGCGATCGCCGACGCCGGCCTCATCCGGTCCGACATCGACGGGGTGGCGACCTGGCCCGGCGGCGGCAGCGAGGCGACCGGCTTCGCTCCGGCCAGCTGCAGGACGCCCTTCGCCTCAACGTCGGTTGGTACAACGGCACCGGGGAGACCTCGGGCCAGCTGGGCGCGATGTTCAACGCCATCGGGGCCATCGTCAGCGGCATGGCTCGGCACGTCCTGGTGTTCCGCACGGTCTACGAGGGACAGGCCCGCAAGGTGACGCCCTTCGCCAACGCCATGGCCCGTTCCGACACCCGGGTGGACGGCCCCCATTCGTGGTACGCGCCGTACTGGTCGCTCGCCGCGGCCACGCAGCAAGCCCTCTACTTCGCCCGCTATGTGCACGAGTCGAAGGCGAGCGACGAGCAGATCGCCCAGATCGCGTTGAACGGCAGGCGCAACGCCGAGCGCAACCCCAAGGCGATCTACCGGGACCCGCTCACGATGGAGGACTACCTCGCCAGCCGGTGGATCTCGACACCGCTGCGGCTCTACGACTGTGATGTGCCTTGCGACGGCTCGACCGCCATCGTGCTCAGTCGTCGGGACCTGGCCAAGGACCTGCCCAACCCCGTCTTGAGGATCGAAGCGGTGGGATCGGCGCTCCACGACCGCAACTCGTGGGCGCAGCTGCAGAACCTCGCCACCCAGGCGACCCCCTCACCCGCCCGGATGATGTGGAACCGCACCGACCTTCGGCCGGAGGATGTCGACGTGGCCGAGCTCTACGACGGGTTCAGCTTCCACTCGCTCGCCTGGATCGAGTCGTTCGGCTTCTGCGGCCGCTACGAAGCGCCTGCCTTCGTGGAGGGAGGCCGCCGGATCGCCCTCGACGGCGACCTGCCGATCAACACCAGTGGCGGGCAGTTGTCGGCCGGACGACTGCACGGCTACGGACAGGTCCACGAAGCCGCCATCCAGCTCTGGGGTCGTGCCGGCGATCGGCAGGTGCCGGGCGATCCCGGGGTGGCCGTCACCTCCACCGCGGGTGGTCCGCTCGCCGGCTGCATCCTGCTCGTCAGGGAGTAGCGAGCTCGGTGCGGCAGGGCCCGTTCAGGGCGCCCTCGCTAGCCTGCGGCGGTGACCGCCGATCGGGTCGTCGTCATCACGGGAGGGACGCGTGGCTGGGGACGCGCCATCGCCATGCGCTACGCCGAGCCGGGGACCTCGTTGGTGTTGAACTTCGTGCGGGACGCTGAGGCCGCTGCCGAGACCGCCTCGGCCGTCGCCGCCCTCGGCGCCGACGTGGCCCTCGTGCAGTCGGACATCGCGACGGCGGCCGGCGTCGGCGCGGTGCTTGCGGCGGCTCGCGAGCTCGGCCGCGTCGACGTGCTCGTCCACAACGCCTTCCTGGCGGCGACCGCTCGGCCCCTGGAGGTGAGCGACGACGTCTTCGACGCTGTCATGGCCGTCGGTCCGAAGGCGTTGCTGGCCATGCTCCGCGGCGGCGTCGAGCTGTTCCCGGACGACGGGGGCCACGTCGTGTGCACGTTGAGCCTGGCGACGAAGCGGATCTTCAACAAGCGGGGCACGAACTACTTCCCGATGGCGGCAGCCAAGGCGGCGCTGGAGGTCTGCGTGCAGTACCTCGCCGTCGACCTCGCGCCGCGGAGCATCACGGTCAACGGCGTGGCCGCCGGGTTCTTCGCCGACGAGGCGGTGACGGCCGAGACGTCCGACCCGTTCCGGGCCTCGATCGCCTCGAAGACGCCGCTCGGCCGGATCCCGGCGACCCGGGAGGTGGCCGACGTCGTGCACTTCCTCGGCTCGAGCGCCGGCGGGTGGGTCACCGGACAGGTGCTGGTCGCCGACGGGGGCTTCTCGCTGATCTGAGCAGGGACGTCGGGCGCCTCAGGACGCGGGGCGGAACAGGGGGAGCGTCACCTCGGGGGAGACCTCGGTGAACGCCACCTCGACCGGCATCCCGATGCGGACCTCGTCCGGGTCGATGTCCACCACGTTGCTCACGAGCTTGAGATTCGGCTGCTCCGGCAGCTCGATGACCGCCAGCGTGTAGGGCACCTTGGTCATGAAGTAGGGGTCGAAC
>DASXLH010000334.1:0-9270 GCA_036496335.1 Acidimicrobiales bacterium | reverse complement strand
ATCACCACCGGGAGGGCCCGCGATGTCAGCTCGTCGAAGAGATAGTGGGCGTCGGCGTGCAGCACGAAGATGCCCACGAAGGCGACCGCCCCGGCCGCGATCGCGGCACCAACCGCCCGCCGCCGGAAGTAGTCCTCCATGACCGGATCGCTCAGCCGCCGGGCGTCGGCCACCAGGTAGACGGCGGCGAGGTAGGCGCAGGCCACGACGGCCAGCAGCCCCCCGATGACCGAGGTCGGGTTGATCCAGCTCGTCCACCGGTCGCCGGCCACCCCACCGGCCGGCACCCGCCCCGAGGCGATGGCGCCGGCCACCGCCCCGAAGCAGTACGGCACGAACACCGACGACACCGCGAAGGCCGCCCCGAAGTTGCGCCGGTCGCGGGTGCGGAACACGGTCTTGCGGAAGGCGAAGCTCGAGCCCCGCATGACGATCCCCAGCGCGGCGATGGCCAATGGGACGAACAACGTCAAGGTGATCGACGCGTAGGCCTCCGAGAATCCGGTCCAGAGCAGGACGAAGCAGAAGATCAACCACACGTGGTTGGCCTCCCACACTGGGCCGATGGAGTGGTCGACCACCTCGCGGGGCCGCGCCCCCCGGGCCGCGCCGCCGGCGACCAGGTCCCAGAAGCCGGCGCCGAAGTCGGCGCCGGCGAACACCGCATAGGCGGTGACGGCCACGAAGAGCAGGACGGCGACGGCGGTGCTCATGTGACGGCCACCGCCTCCGGCTCCGCGCCGGCGCTCGACGCCGGCCCACTGGGGCCGTAGGGCACGTCGTCGTCCGAGGGGCCGTTGTCCCGGAAGCGTTTGCTCATCAGCCGCAGGATCAGCACGGTCGTCACGCCCAGCACCGCGTAGAGCGCCCCGACCGCCAGGGTCATGATCCAGATCCCGGTGTTGGCCGTCACGGCATCATCGACTCGCATCAGGCCGTAGACGATCCAGGGCTGACGGCCGACCTCGCTCACCACCCAGCCCGCCTCCATGCTGATCACGCTGGCCACCCCGGCGACCATGGCGAAGCGCAGGAACCAGCGGCTGCGGGGCAGGTCGCGCCGACGCGCCCAGGCCAGCGCGAACCAGGCCGACAGGGCCAGCAGCATCGTGCCGATGCCGATCATGGTGTCCCAAGCCAGGTGCACGACGTTGACCTGGGAGTACGTCGGACGGGTATCAGCCGGGAAGTCGTCGAGGCCGTCGACGACGGTGCTCTTGCCGGTGCGGGGATCCGACAACCACGACGCCAGGCCGGGGATGGGGATCCCGCCGCTGACGGTGCCGCTGGCGGTGAGGTGCCCGAACAGGGTCTCGGGGGCGTCGCTCTCCGTCTGGGGCAGGAGCTCGATGGCGGCGAACTTGGTCGGCTGGTTGTTGAAGACCCAGCGGGCCAGCGAGTCGCCCACCCCCATCTGGATCGGTATGGCGGCGGCGCCGACGGTGAAGGCGATGAGGAACCCGAGGCGATGGTGGCGGTCGGTACGACCCCGCAACAGGGCGAAGGCGTAGACGGAAGCGACCAGGAACGGCCCGACGACGTAGGCGGCCACCACCATGTGGGCGGCCATCAGCGGCATGGCGTCGTTGAAGATGACCTTCAGCGGGTCGACGTCGACGACCTTGCCGGAGCTGTCGAGGGTCACTCCCTGGGGGGAGTTCATCCAGGCGTTGGCGGAGACGACGGCGATGCTGCCCAGGATCCCGGTCAGGGCCACGGGCACGCCGGTCCAGAAGTGCGCCCACGGCTTGAGGCGACGCCAGCCGTAGATGTAGATGGCCACGAAGATCGCCTCGGTGAAGAAGAACAGCCCTTCGAAGGCGAAGGGGATGCCGAAGGCCGCTCCCCACTGGCCCATGAAGCTGGGCCAGAGCAGGCCGAACTCGAAGGTGAGGACCGTGCCGGTGACGGCGCCGACGGCGAAGGTCACGGCCATGTACTTCGACCACCGCTGAGCCAGCCCGAGGGCGGCCTCGTCGTGGTGCTTCAAGCCGCGGTAGTTGGCGATCAGCGCCATGAAGGCCCACGACACCCCGAGCGGCACCAGGATGATGTGGAAGCCCAGGGTGAATGCCATCTGGCCGCGCGCCCACCCGACGGGGTTCACGGCGTCTCGCCCGGCTCGATCACACCCTCGGCGTTGGGGAACAGGCTGGGCTCCACGATGGCCCGCACCGCCGCCGGCAGGCTGAGATCGCCGCCGGTGTGGGCGGTGCTGAACTCCCGTTCCGCCCGCCCCCGGCCCACCATCGACCGCAGCCAGCGCAGCATCGTCATGAGGCGGTTGCCGTAGCCGCTGAGGAAGGCGAGGTGCACGAAGAACCACACCAGCCAGCCGGCGAAGCCGCTGAAGCGAAGCCGCCGCACGCTGGCCACGGCCCGGAAGCGGCCAATGGTGGCGACGGTGCCCACGTCCCGGTACTTGTACGGGACGGCCTCCTTGCCGTTGAGGCGGCGCACGATGGTGTTGGCCGCGTGCAGGCCGCCCTGCATGGCCACCTCGGCCACACCCGGCAGGTTGTCGATCGAGGCCATGTCCCCGACGGCGAACACCTCGGAGTGGCCCGGGAGGGTCAGGTCGGGCTGGACGGCGATGCGCCCGGCCCGGTCGACCGACGCCCCGCTGGCGTCGGCGAGCAGGCCGGCCAGCGGCGACGCCTGCACCCCGGCCGCCCAGATGGTGGTGTACGCCTCGATGCGCGAGGTCGTGCCGTCGGCGCCGGCTACGTCGACGCCCCGGCCGTCGACGCCGACGACCCGGGCCCCCATGCGGAGCTCGACACCCAGGCTCTCCAGGTCGCGGGTGACCCGGTTCGACAGCTGATCCCCGAAGGTGGCCAGGGGCTCCTTGCCGCCGTCGAGGAGCAGGACCCGCACCGAAGCCGGGTCGATGGTGCGGAACTCCTCCCGGAGCGAGCGGGTGGCCAGCTCGCGGATCTGGCCGGCCAGCTCCACCCCGGTCGGCCCGGCCCCCACGATCACCAGCGTCAGCCATCGGTCCCGCTCGGCCGGGTCGGCCGTCCCCTCGGCGATCTCGAAGGCGCCGAAGATGCGCCGACGGAGCTCGAGGGCGTCGTCGATGGTCTTCATGCCGGGGGCGTAGCGGGCGAACTCGTCGTGGCCGAAGTACGACTGGCCGGCTCCGGCGGCGACGATGAGGCTGTCGTAGGGCAGGTCCAGCGAGGCGAGGTCGCCCGGTGTCGTGACGTGCACCAGCCGGGCGTCCAGGTCGAAGCCCGTCACTTCGGCCAGCAGGACCTTCACGTTGGTGGCATGGCGCACGATGTGGCGGATGGGCAGGGCGATCTGGCCGGGCGAGAGCATGCCCGTCGCCACCTGATAGAGCAGCGGCTGGAACAGGTGGTGGTTGCGCCGGTCGACCAGCGTGACGTCGACCGGCTCGTGACCGAGCCGGCGGGCGGCGGGGAGGCCGCCGAAGCCGCCTCCCACGATGACCACCCGGTGACGTGTCGACCCGTCGGACACCGCTACAGCCCGGGGCTGGAGTGCATGATGCCGCCGTCGGCGAACACCGTGGTCGCCGTCAGGTAGCCGGCGCCCGGGCCGGCCAGGAAGGCGACCACGCTGCCGATCTCCGCCGGTTCGGCCATGCGGCCGAGCGGGATGGCGGCGTCGAGGGTGGCCATCTTGGTCGGGTCGTTCATCGTCGACGTGTTGATGGGGGTCGCCACCGCGCCGGGGCCCACACCCACCACGCAGATGCCGTGGGGGCCGAGCTCGACGCCGGCGGTGCGGGTGAGCATGCGCATCCCGCCCTTGGAGAGGCAGTAGGGCGTGTTGCCCGGCATGGGCCAGTCCTCGTGGACGGAGGTGATGTTGATGATCCGGCCCCCGTCGCCCTGGGCGATCATCTGCTTGGCGGCGATCTGGGTTCCGAAGAAGGCGCTCTTGAGGTTGATCTCCATCACCTTCTCGTACTGCGCCTCGGTGGTGTCGAGGATCGAGGTGCGGGTCTCGACTCCGGCGTTGTTGCCCATGATGTCGACGCGGCCGAACGCCTTGACGGCGGCGTCGACGAGGCGCTGGAGGTCGTCGACCTTGCTGACGTCGGCGTCGACGCCGATGGCCTGGTCGCCCAGGGCCACCACCTGCTTCTCGAGATCCTCGGTGGCCTGCTCGTCGGCCACGTAGTCGATGACGATGTTGGCGCCCTCGGCCGCCAGGCCGAGCACCACCGCCTTGCCGATCCCACTATTGCCACCGGTGACGATGGCCACCTTGCCCTTGAGCGTCATGACGTTGTCCTCCCTCAGGCCCGCGAGGGCCGATTGTTCGATGGGTCGAATCGGGGATTCCCGTCGCCGTCCGCCGAGGGCCGGGGCGCGGTCGAGGCCAGCACCACGATCGCCTGCGGACCGATCACCAGCTGGTCGCCGCTCTTCACCGGCGCGGGTGTCGCCGCCGGCGCGGGCTCGTGGCTGTCGAGCTCGACCCGCCAGCTCCCGGTTTGGCCATCGGGCGCCGGCAGGACGAAGGTGAGCGGTTCCCACCAGCCGTTCACCAGGATCACCAGGTCGTCGTCGACGGCCAGCGTGCCGTCGGCTCGCCGGTCCGGATGGCGGTCGCCATCGATGCTGATGGCGATGCTGCGAGCCTGAGGGTTAGCCCAGTCGTCGCCGGTCATGGGGCGACCGGACGGCGTGAACCACTGGATGTCCGACGCCTCGACCCCCACCAGGTAGCGGCGGCGACGGAAGGCCGGATGGTTGTGGCGCAAGGCGATCACCCGGCGGGTGTACGTCAGCATCTCGTCGTCGACGTGGGCCCAGTCGAGCCAGGTCAGCGGGTTGTCCTGGCAGTAGGCGTTGTTGTTGCCGAGCTGGGTCCGCCCGATCTCGTCGCCGCCGAGCAGCATCGGCACGCCGGCCGAGAGGAGCAGCGTCGTCAGCAGGCCTCTCGACTCGTCCGCGCGTCGGGCGAGCACGGCCGGATCGTCGGTCGGGCCTTCGACGCCGCCGTTCGACGAGCGGTTGTCGTCGGTGCCGTCGCGGTTGTCCTCCCCGTTCGCCTCGTTGTGCTTCCGCTCGTAGGAGACGAGGTCGCGCAGGGTGAACCCGTCGTGGACGGTGACGAAGTTGACCGAGGCCGAGGGCCGGCGCCGCGAGCCGCCGTAGAGGTCGGCCGAGCCGCACCAGCGGGTGGCGAGCTCACCCAGCATGCCGTCGCGACGGCGCCAGAAGTCACGCACGGAGTCGCGATAGCGGCCGTTCCACTCGCTCCACAGGGCCGGGAAACGACCGATGTCGTAGCTGTCACCCTGGCCCACGTCCCACGGCTCGGCGATGAGCTTGGCCCGGGACACCACCGGGTCCTGGGAGACGAGGTCGAAGAAGGCCGAGGCGCCGTCGAAGCCGCCGTCCTGGCGGGCCAGCGTGGGGGCCAGATCGAAGCGGAAGCCGTCGACGTGCATCTCGGTGACCCAGTAGCGCAACGAGTCCATGATGAGCTGCAGGCCGAGCGGGTCACCGGCGTTGACGGCGTTGCCGCACCCGGTGGTGTCGAGGTAGAGCCGGCGGTCGGACGGGTCGAGCCGGTAGTAGGCCGGGTTGTCGAGTCCCCGATGACAGAGGGTGGGGCCGAGGTGGTCGCCCTCGGCGGTGTGGTTGAACACCACGTCGAGCAGCACCTCGAGGCCGGCGGCATGGAGGTTGGCCACCATCGCCTTGAACTCGGCCACCTGGCCGCCCGGCCGTCCGGCCCGCACCTCGGCCGAGTACCCGTCGTGGGGGGCGAAGAAGCCGATGGTGTTGTAGCCCCAGTAGTTGGTCAGGCCCCGCCGGGCGATCGAGGCCTCGGGGACGCTCTGGTGCACGGGCAGCAGCTCGACCGCGGTCACGCCCAGGTCGACGAGGTGGGCGATGGCAGCCTCGTGGCCCAGCCCCGCGTAGGTACCCCGCAGTGCGGGGGGCACGCCCGGGTGGGTCATCGTGTAGCCCTTGACGTGGACCTCGTAGATGACCGAATCGGCGTAGCAGCGAGGGATGAGGGGCGGCCCGTCCGGCCAGGCGAACGTCGGGTCGACGACGATGCTGCGGGGCACGTGGCCGGCCGAGTCGAGCAGGCTGGGCCGCTCCGGGTCGGCGGGGTCGTAACCGAGAACCTCCGGCCCGAACGTCACGCCCCCGGTGGTGGCCCGGGCGTAGGGGTCGAGCAGCAGCTTGGCCTGGTTGCACCGCACCCCGTCCCGGGGCGAATAGGGCCCGGTCGCCCGGTAGCCGTACCGCTGACCGGGACGCACTCCCTCCACGAAGGCGTGCCACACGCCGGCGTCGTAGTCGACCAGGTCGATCCGGGTCTCCCCGCCGTCGTCGTCGAACAGGCACAGCTCGACGCCGTCGGCCGAGCTGGAGGCCACCGCGAAGTTCACGCCGCCGTCGCGCACGGTCGCCCCGAGGGGATCGCGCCACCCGGGGAGCACCCGGCCCGCTTCGACGCTGGTGAGGGTCATCTCGGGTCCACTCGGGGGACGATGTCGGCGAGGTCGCTGACCCGCAGCACCCCGACCTCGTGCGGCCGGCCACGGATCAGGTCGGCGATGACGCCCGTCCAGCCCGTCTGGTGGGTGGCGCCGAGACCGGCCCCGTTGTCGCCGTGGAAGTACTCGTTGAACACCAGGTTGTCCCGCCAGGCCGGGTCGTGCTGGAGGCGGTCGACCTGCCCGAAGCACGGGCGGCGACCGTCCGCCCCCACCGCGAACAGGTCGATGAGCCGCTGGCGCAGGTCCTGGGCGATCTCCACCAGCGTGCAGTGGTTCCCGCTCCGGGTCGGGTACTCGAGGCGGAAGTCGTCGCCGAAGAAGCGGCCGTACCGGTCGAGGGCGCTGATCAGGAGGTAGTTGAGCGGGAACCAGATCGGTCCCCGCCAGTTGGAGTTCCCGCCGAACATGGCGGTCGTCGACTCGGCCGGCTCGTAGTCGATCGTGGCCCGGATGCCCTCGACGTCGAGCTCGTAGGGGTGGTCGCGGTGGAAGGCCGACAGCGCCCGCAGGCCGTAGGGCGAGAGGAACTCCTCGGGGTCGAAGAGCTTGGCGAACAGCTTCTCCAACCGGTCGATGCCGACCACACCGAGGAGGAGGTGGACATCGCCCGGCTCGCCCCGGATGAGCCCCTTGGCGGTGAGCCCGTCGCGCCCGCCGAGATCGCTGACCAGTCGGGCGAAGCCCTTGCCGATGGTCTGGGCCCGGTTGATCAGATCCTCGTCGAGGACCACCGCCGCCAGCAGGGGGATGATGCCGACCATGGACCGGACCTTGACCGGCACGACCTTGCCGTCCGGCGTGACCAGCCGGTCGTAGTAGAGGCCGTCGGTGTCGTCCCAGACCCCGGCCGTGTCCATCTCTCCCCGGATGGCGGCGAAGTGCTCGCAGAACTTCAGCACCAGGTCGGTGGCCGGCCGCTGGCCGGACCGGTTCAGGATCGACGCCATCGTCGCCATGCTCAGGGCGTAGAAGGCCATCCAGCCGGTGGCATCGGACTGCTCGAGGATGCCCCCGACCGGCAGGTGCGACCGGTCGATCGGCCCGATGTTGTCGAGCCCGAGGAACCCGCCCTCGAAGAGGTTCGACCCGTCGGAGTCCTCGAGGTTCACCCACCAGGTGAAGTTGATGAGCAGCTTGTCGAAGACCTTGCTCAGGAAGTCGAGGTCGCGGGCCCCGTCGATGACGAAGACCTCGAGCGCCGCCCAGGCCTGCACCGGCGGGTTGACGTCGCCGAAGTCCCACTCGTAGGCGGGCAGGGCGCCGGTGGGGTGCTGGAACCACTCACGACACAGGAGGAGCAGCTGGTACTTGGCGAAGGCCGGGTCGATGTGGGCCAGCGCCACGCAGTGGAAGCCCAGGTCCCAGGCCGCGAACCAGGGGTACTCCCAGCAGTCGGGCATCGACATGATGTCGAAGGCCTCGAAGTTGGTCCATCGGGAGTTCCGCCCGGTCAGGCGCGATGCCGGCGGCGGCGGCTCGGTCGGATCGCCGTCCATCCACCGTTGGATGTCGTAGGCATAGAGCTGCTTGCTCCACAGCATCCCGGCGAAGGCCTGGCGCATGATGGCGCCCTCGTCGGCCGTCCGCCCGGCGGGCGTCAGCTCGGCGTAGAACTCGTCGGCCTCCGCCCGCCGCACCGCCACCGTGGCGTCGACCTCGGTGGTGAAGGTGGCCGTCGACGCCGGGTGCGACGGATCGGCGGGACGGAGCCGGAGCCGGACCTCGGCCGTCTGGCCGCCGGCCACCTCCAGCCGGTACCACAGCGCCGCCTTCGTCCCGACCTGGTCAGGGTTGACGGTGTCCGCGCCGCTGACGACGTGGTCGTTGATCCCGTCCTTCGGATAGGGAGTGCCGGCGTCCGACCCGAACAGCCGCCGCTGGTTGGTCTCGTTCTCGCAGAAGAGCGGGGTGGGCGAGGTGCCGTCCGGCCCCGGGCCGGCCACCAACTCGAGTGCCCCGTAGCGGGGGTGGTCGATCGAGACCGCCCCGTCGGCCCGCTGAGCGAGACCCGGCTTGATCGCATCGTGCTCCCAGCTCCAGGTGTTGCGGAACCAGGCGGTCGGTAGGACGTGGAGGGTGGCCGGATCGGCGCCGGCGTTGGTGACCCGGACGATCATGATGATGTCGTCGGACCCACGCTTGACGTAGTCGACCTCGACGATCCAATAGCGGTCGTCGTCGAAGGCGCCGGTGTCGAGAAGCTCGTACTCCGGGTCGAGCTTGCCCCGCCGGCCGTTCTCGGCGATCAGGTCCTCGTACGGGAAGGCTCGCTGGGGATAGTGGTACCGCCACCGGTTCCAGGCGTGGCTGGGGACGGCGTCCAGGTACCACCAGTAGTCCTTGACGTCCTCGCCGTGGTTCGCCTGCGAGCCGGTCAGGCCGAACATCCGCTCCTTGAGGATCGGGTCCTCTCCGTTCCACAGGGCCAGCGCCAGACACAGCTGCTGCTCGATGTCGGAGAAGCCGGCCATGCCGTCCTCGCCCCACCGGTAGGCCCGGGAGCGGGCGTGGTCGTGAGGGAAGTACGACCAGGCGTCGCCGTCGGCGCTGTAGTCCTCACGCACGGTCCCCCACTGCCGCTCGCTCAGGTAGGGACCCCACCGGTACCACTCGCCCGCGTCGAGCAGGCCGTTCTCCAGCTGGCCGAAGCTCTCGACCCGTGTCCGTTCAGCCCCGGCCATGAGCACGCCTGTTTCGGTGGCTCATGCCAGCCTCTCGACGATGTGCTCCCCGACCCGGATGGCGTTGGCCATCGCGGTGAGGGCCGGGTT
>DASXLH010000333.1:0-3046 GCA_036496335.1 Acidimicrobiales bacterium | reverse complement strand
CGTATGCGACTTGTTGCTGGGTTTCATGTTGTACAAGTCACGCTTGGTTCCTCGTCGTCTCTCCGTGATCGGCATGGTGGGAGCACCGGTGCTACTCGCTGGCTACCTCGCAGTGATCTTCGGTCTCATTGGTCAGCATGGTGGACTCGCAGGGCTGTCTGCCCTGCTGGTAGCCGTATTCGAGTTCTCGCTCGGCGTCTGGCTCGTCGTGAAAGGATTCGATCCGAGGGCCGTTGCTGCCCTTGAGGGGAATTCGCCGGCCTTGTAGCCCTCACGGACTGGCTGCCGCGGTCGATTCCGTGACGACCGGCGCTGTCTCGCCATGAGCGAGAGCTCCACCCGTACTCCGTTGACGTGGGCCGCCCGGGGCTCGAACCCGGCACCTTGAGATTAAAAGTCTCCTGCTCTACCCGATGAGCTAGCGGCCCGCCGGCAGCGTAGGACGGTCAACGTCGGGCCCAGGCCCCCGGGTCCTCGAGGAGCGAGGTCACCGCCTCGGGCAGCTGGGCGGAGGCGACGTCGGCGATGGTCACGTGCTCGAGCACGCTGCGCAGCGCGGCGCGGGTGGCCAGCCACACCTCCCGCAGGGGCGCAGCCGATCCCGGGAGGTCGAGCTCCTCCGGCGGCGTGCCGTGGACGTCGGCCAGCGGGCCCTCCACCGCCCGGATGACGTCGGCGACCGACACGGTGGCGGGATCCCGGGCCAGGCGGTACCCGCCGTCGGACCCACGCTGGCTGGCGACGATCCCGGCCCGGCGCAGCTCAGCCAGGATGTTCTCGAGGAACTTGACCGGCAGGCCCTGGGAATCGGCCACGCGGTCGCCCTTCATGGTCGTCCCGGGCCCCGCCGCGGCCAGCTCGGTGAGCGCCCGCACGGCGTAGTCGACCTTGGCGGTCACCCGCACGGTGGCGTCCCCACGAGGCGGAGTCTCGCAGGTGGGCCCCCGACGCGGGAACGACCCTGGTCACGGACGTATCCGCTCCCCAGGCTCAACCACTGCCCGTGACGCGCCGTTACCGCGCAACGTGATGGGAACGGTCGGGCGGCGGCGATGGCGGGCCGGAGGTCGGGCCCTGGCCGGAATCGCCTTGGCGGCGGCGCTGGTGGCCGGCGCCTCGGTGCTGGGCGACCCCACGAGCCTCACTCGGCCGACGGCGGCTGCGTTCGAGTCGGAGCCCCACATGGATCCGACCCGGCTCGACACCGCCAGCCAGGCCGTCGGCGCGCCCGACACGGCCTTCGGCGACGCCGTCGACCACGGCTCGCTGGCAGGTGCGACGCTGGCCCAGCCGGTGGTCGGCATGGCATCGACCCCCTCGGGAGGTGGCTATTGGCTGGTGGCCCGGGACGGGGGCGTCTTCAGCTTCGGTGACGCCGCCTTCTTCGGTTCGACCGGGGCCATCCGTCTCAACCAGCCGATCGTCGGGATGGCCTCGACGCCCTCGGGCCACGGCTACTGGCTGGTGGCCAGCGACGGCGGGATCTTCAGCTTCGGTGACGCTGCCTTCTTCGGTTCAACCGGGGCGATCCAGCTCAACCAGCCGATCGTCGGGATGGTCTCGACGCCGTCAGGCCACGGCTACTGGCTCATCGCCCGTGACGGCGGGGTCTTCAGCTACGGGGATGCCGGGTTCCACGGTTCGACGGGCGACATCAGGCTCCTCCAGCCGATCGCCGGTGGCTCCTCGACACCCTCGGGTGACGGCTACTGGCTCGTTGCCCGTGACGGTGGGGTCTTCAGCTTCGGCGACGCCCAGTTCCACGGATCGGACGGCGGGGGCGGCCTCGGCCAGCCCGTCGTGTCGATGGCCGCCACCACCGATGGGGCCGGTTACTGGCTGGCGGGGTCGTCCGGTGCGGTCGGCGCCCACGGCGACGCACCCGGCTACCAGCCGACCTGGACGCCGGCGCCCGTCGTCGCCATGGCCCGCACCCCCACGGGGCGTGGCTACTGGCTGGCGACGGCGGACGGCGGGGTGCTCAGCGGGGTCTCGGCCGGGGGACCGGGCGCCGGCAACTACGCCTATCTCTCCCTGCAGTCTCCCGGCGTGCCGGTCCGCTACAACCCCTGCTCTGGACCGATCAACTACGTGATCAACCCGGCCGGGGCACCCGCGGGTGGAACCGACGAGGTCAACGCCGCCTTCGCCACGCTCTCCGCCCTGACCGGCCTGTCGTTTCACTTCGCGGGATTGACGACCGAGACCCACGTCAAGATCGGTTCGGGCAGCCGCCCGATCAAGGACGGTCTGGGCCACTGGTCGCCGGTGCTCGTCGACTGGACCTCGGCCGCTCAGGAGCCCGCCCTGGCCGGCGCGGTGCTGGGCTACGGCGGGTCGACCTCCGTCTGGAGCAGCTCCGATCCGAGCTACAACAAGGCGTACGTCACCGGCGAAGTGGTGTTCGACACCGATCTCACCGGTGTGGCACCCGGCTTCGGGCCCGGCGCCACCCGCGGCAACCTGCTCCTGCACGAGATGGGCCACCTTGTCGGCCTCGACCACGTCACGGACCCGAACCAGATCATGTACCCCTCGCTCTCGGCCCAGGCGCCGAACGGCTACGGCGCCGGTGATCGCAACGGGCTCGCCCATGTCGGCTCAGGGGCTGGTTGCCTCAAGGTCGTCGCACCCTGAGCGGTCTCGCCGTGTCCTCCGGGCCCGCCGTGTGACCATCAGGCTCGACCGAACAGCCGCTTGAAGAAGCCCGGCCGGACCTCGGTGGGCGGGCTGGCCACAGAAGGAGGAGCGCTGGCCGGTACCGGTTCCGGGGGGCTGGCCGGTGCCGGCTCGGACGTCGGCGTCGGCGACGGCGCGGCGTTGACCGGTAGTGCCGTCGTCGGGCTCGACGGCAGCGGGGCGCGGGCGGCGGGAGGGGCGGCCGTCGGTCTCGTCGAGGCCGCTGCGGCGGGCGGCGCAGGCGCGCCGGATCTCGAGGCGGCCGGCGTCGACGGCTTGGCCGGGGCGGCGGGGGAGGCCGCCGGCGATGCGGTCGAAGCGGCCGAAGCGGGCGGGGTCGAGATCGCTGGTGCCGGCGCCCGGGTCG
>DASXLH010000332.1:0-2585 GCA_036496335.1 Acidimicrobiales bacterium | reverse complement strand
CCGAGGAGCAGCGCTTCGAGATGCCGCCGACCCACCTCCACGTCGCGTCACGGTAGGGTGCCCGCCCATGCTGTCCGAGGGGGTGTTGACGAGGACCAGCAAGGTGTCGCGAGCCGGGCTCGTCCTGGCCCTCGTCGCCGTGCTCATCGGGAGCTGGCTCCTGCTGGCCGCCGCCTGCATGGCCCTTCTCTCCTTGATCTGACACCCCTGAGCTGACCCGCTCCCGGGTCGTCGTCAAGTGAGATCGAACCGGTCGAGGTTCATGACCTTGTCCCAGGCCGCCACGAAGTCCCGTACGAACTTCGCCTCGCCGTCGTCGGCGGCATAGACCTCGGCCAGGGCCCGGAGCTGCGAGTTGGAGCCGAAGACGAGGTCGACCGCGGTTGCCGTGCCGGTGACCTCGCCCGTGGCCCGGTCGCGGCCTTCGTAGACGTGCTCGGCCTCGGCCGACACCTTCCACTCCGTGCCCATGTCGAGCAGGTTCACGAAGAAGTCGTTGGTCAACGTCTCCGGCGCGTCGGTGAAGACGCCGTGGGCGGACCGACCGACGTTGGCGTCCAGCGCCCGCATCCCGCCGACGAGGACCGTCATCTCCGGCGCGGTGAGCGACAGGAGGTTGGCCCGATCCAGCAACCGCTGCTCCGGTGGCAGCTTCTCCTCGGGACGGAGATAGCTCCGGAACCCGTCGGACGTCGGTTCGAGCACGGCGAACGACTCCGGGTCGGTCTGGTCCTGGGACGCATCGGTGCGTCCGGGTGCGAACGGGACGGTGAGGTCGTAGCCGGCGCTCCGGGCCGCCTGCTCGACGGCCGCGCACCCACCCAGCACGATCAGGTCGGCAAGCGAGACCTTGGCACCACCGGTCTGTGACCCGTTGAAGTCGGCCTGGATCGCCTCGAGGGCCGCCAGTGCGTCGGCGAGCTCGGCCGGCTCGTTCACCTCCCAGTTGCGTTGGGGCACGAGGCGGATCCGGGCGCCGTTCGCCCCGCCCCGCTCGTCGGTGGCACGGAAGCTCGCCGCCGCCGACCAGGCGGTGGCCACCAGCCGGCGGATCGACAGGCCGGATCCGAGGATCCTGGTCTTGAGGTCGGCGATGTCGTCGGGTCCGATCAGTGGGTGATCGACGCTCGGCACCGGGTCCTGCCAGAGCTGCGGCTCCGGCACCCAGGGGCCGAGGAACCGGGACACCGGGCCCATGTCACGGTGCAGGAGCTTGTACCACGCCCTGGCGAACGCGTCGGCCAGCTGGTCGGGATGCTCGTGGAAGCGCCGGGCGATCGGTTCGTAGACCGGGTCGAACCTGAGGGCCAGGTCGGTCGTCAGCATGATCGGTGCGTGCCGCTTCGAGGGATCGTGGGCGTCGGGGACGTTGGCCCCGGCGGATGGATCGGTTGGCGTCCACTGCTTCGCACCGGCGGGGCTCGTGGTCAGCTCCCAGTCGTAGGCGAACAGGTTGTCCAGGAAACCGTTGTCCCACTGCACCGGAAGGTTGGTCCAGGCACCCTCGAGCCCACTGGTGAGGGTGTCGGCCCCCTTGCCGGTGCCGTAGGTGTTGTGCCACCCGAGACCCTGGGCCTCCACCGGACAAGCTTCGGGTTCGGGTCCGACGTAGTCGGCGCTCACCGCCCCGTGGCACTTGCCAAAGCTGTGCCCACCGACGATCAAGGCGACGGTCTCCTCGTCGTTCATCGCCATCCGGGCGAAGGTCTCGCGGATGTCCAGGGCAGCGGCCAGCGGATCGGGGTTCCCGTTGGGCCCCTCCGGGTTCACGTAGATCAGACCCATCTGCACGGCGCCCAGGGGGTGGGAGAGATCACGCTCGCCGCTGTACCGCTCGTCGCCCAGCCAGGTGTCCTCCGGCCCCCAGAAGATCTCCTCGGGCTCCCAGATGTCCTCCCGGCCGAAGCCGAAGCCGAAGGTCGTGAACCCCATCGATTCCAGCGCGCAGTTCCCGGCGAAGATGATCAGGTCGGCCCAGGAGAGCTTCTGGCCGTACTTCTGCTTCACCGGCCAGAGCAGGCGGCGGGCCTTGTCGAGGTTGGCGTTGTCGGGCCAGCTGTTGAGCGGGGCGAGGCGCTGGGCGCCACTGCCACCACCGCCTCGGCCGTCGGCGATCCGGTACGTGCCGGCGGCGTGCCAGGACATGCGGATGAACAGCGGGCCGTAGTGGCCGTAGTCGGCCGGCCACCAGTCCTGCGAGCTGGTCATCACCTCGAAGACATCGCGCTTCAGCGCCTCGACATCGATCGTCGAGAAGGCCTCGGCGTACCGATAGTCCTCCCCCATCGGGTTGGCTCGGGGCGAGTGTTGGTGCAGGACCTGCAGGTCGAGCTGGTTCGGCCACCAGTCCTGGTTCGACCGCGGCCGGCTCGGCTCGGGAGTGGGTGCAGGGATGACGGGGTTCTCGCTCTCGCTGCCACGCTCGGCCATGGCGACTCCTCTCGCTCGCAGGATCCGTCCACCCCAGCCCGCGACGCCGGAGGGCGACGGCGGAGGGCGGTCCGCGGCACTATGCCCAACTGCTAGACTCGAACACGTCAGGAGCCGAGGCCGCCGATCCCGTCGCCGAGGAGCTTGGCGCCCAG
>DASXLH010000331.1:0-2061 GCA_036496335.1 Acidimicrobiales bacterium | reverse complement strand
CGCGGTGAATGACGACGGGGCGACCGCCCCGTCGCTCGACGGACACGTGGATCATCGCCACAAACTGACATGACAATTACTGAAATGCAATGGAAGATCAAGCTAGGATGGGCCGATGGACGATCCGGTGCTGATCCGACTGCTCGACGAGGCCCGCCTGGCCCAGGCCCATCGTGACGAGGAGCGCCGGCGACTGCTCGCCGGCGTCGCCGCCGAGTCGGCGACGTTCGTCGGGACGCTGGTCGACCTGGCCGAGGGCCGGGCCCACGTGTCCCTCCGCACCCGTGGAGGACGGGTGCATGCCGGGGTCATCGAGCTGGTCGCCGGTGACTTCGTCGTCGTCGAGGGCGGCGCCGGCCAACTCTGGTGCCGCTTCTCGGCCATCGCCGGCATCCGCGTCGGCGCAGGGAGTGCACCGGCCTCCGGGGCACGGTCCGGGCTCGACCTCCTCTTGGTCGATGCCCTGGCCCTGCTCGTGGAGGACCGCCCTCGCATCGCTCTCGAGCTGCAGTCCGGCGAGTCGCTCGCCGGCGAACTGGCCGGTGTGGGCGTCGACGTCCTCACCCTCCACCTCGACGGCGGCGTGGCGCTCTACGTGTCGTCCGAGTCGCTCGACGGCATCTTGCGCTCGGGATAGAGGTGCTCCAAGGTGCCCGGCTGGATGCGCGACCGCTCGATGAACTCGTCGACGTCGTGCTGCTGCAACCGGAACACCCGGCCCATTCGGTAGGCTGGCAGTTCCCCTTCGTCGACGAACCGATAGAGGGTGCGGGGGGTGACCCCGAGCCGGCGAGCCGCCTCCTGGGTGCTCATCCAGATGATCTCGGACTCGTCGGGGTTCCGCGCCACGCTCGGATCGTAGTCCTTCCAACCCTACTCGTAGGGTTTCGTGCGGTTCCCCTGCACCACATGCCGATTCACCTGATCCGGAAGGGATCAGGCGCCTGGCCCTAGAAGGGTGCAAGGTGAGCATGGATATTCATGCGGTCAACGCATCACCGAGCGTGGTCGAGGCCGCCGCCGGCTCGCCGCTCCCTCGTCCACGGCGCCAGTCGCTGCCCGGCGGGCGTGCGGTGGTGGGCGGCCTGCTGGTGGCCGCGGCCGCGGTGGGCACGTATGCCGCCCACGGCGCCGCCGTGGCCACCCCGGGGACCCGCTACGTGGTCGCCGCCCACGATGTGGCGCCGGGGCGGGCCCTCGCCGCCGGCGATCTGACGACCGTGGCGATCGACCTGCCGGGCGGAACCCGGGCGGTCTCGTTCACCGATGCCCGGCCCCTGGACGGCGCCGTCACGCTGGGTGCGCTGCGGGCCGGTCAGCTCATCGCCCAGAGTGTGCAACTTGAGGGTTAGGTGTGCTCGCCGCGGTAGCAACCTTCTGATCCGTAGTCGCAAGCGATGGATCCGCCACCGTCCAACCGCGTCCTGTTCCGCAGGTCAGAGCTGTCCTGACTCCGCAGGCGTCCGCCCAGGGCGGCCGCTGTGCGAGGGTTAGGTGGTCAGTTAGGTGGTCAAGCTCCAACATCGTTGGTCGCACTCCGGTGGCCGAAACCTCGATGTCGAGAGGTAGCCGAGCGAGGATCCAACAGAAAGTGCCCCTCCCTCTCCCGGGACGGCTTGGCGCGATCTGCGGCTCCTCCCCTCACACTTCCTCCTTCTGGAGAACTCAAGGAGTGCGGCACGAACGGCGGGGCGCCCTTTCGCCAACCAAGTAGCGCCCAGAATGGGCAGCACCGCAGAGCCCTTGCAGACCGCCACGGCGCCGGTCTCTCCGGCCTCGCGATGCCAAGGGCGGTGCGCTACGAGGCGCCCCGACAGCTCGACCGAAGCCGGCGGCGCAGGTCAGCCAGGACGATCTACGCCTTGCGCTCGCCGCGATTGGGGCTGGCCTGCGAGCTTCCCGGGCAGCTCGACCCAGCCGGCCAGTGCCATCCTTCGCGAAGGTGTCGGGTGCTTCAGCTTGCGTCGACTCGAGCCTGCATACGGTGATCTTGTTGGTTGTAACCGGGCCATCGGGGGTGGGGAAGTCGACGGTCGCCCAGTCTTGGCCGATCGTCTCGAG
>DASXLH010000330.1:0-2422 GCA_036496335.1 Acidimicrobiales bacterium | reverse complement strand
GTCGCCGGTCGGCCCAACCTCGGTGGGCCGGGCACCGATCCGATCCGCCTTCTTGACCACCTCGGCGGCCAGCAGCAGCGAAGGGGCGGTCATCGTGAGGCCGTCCATCTCGCTGGTGCGGCCCTTCTCGGCCCGCTTGATCGCCTCCCAGTTGGCATCGAGCGCATCGGGACCGTCCACCTCGAGCCCGGCGAAGACATGCGGATGGCGATGAACGAGCTTGTCGTGGATGCCCCGGGCCACGTCGGCCAGGCTGAAGCGCCCCTCGCTCTCGGCGATGGCGGCGTGGAACACCACCTGGTAGAGCACGTCGCCGAGCTCCTCCTCGAGGTGGGCGTCCGCGACGGCGTCGTCCGGATCGTGGTGCTCGATGGCCTCGACCGTCTCGTAGGTCTCGTCGAGGAGGTAGCGCACGAGGCTGGCGTGGGTCTGCTCGGCGTCCCAGGCGCAGCGGACCCGCAGCACCCGGCAAAGCTCCACCAGGCGGGCGAGCTCGGCGGCCACCGGCTCGGCCAGCTCGGGCACGAAGAGCGACGTGAGGTGATCGGGGACGACCACCCGGTCGAGGTCGGCCCACGCCACCTCGACGACGCGCTCGTCCGCCAGCCCGAGGCGCTGCAGCACGAGCACGGAGGCCGGGGGTGCGCCTTCGACCGCCAGCTTCACGTCCGAGAGCACGGCCGCGGAGTCGCACTGCGCCACCAGGAGCGGGCCCCGCTCCCCCGCCGCCTCCACCGCGAAGGCGTGGCCGTCGACCAGCCGCACGCTCACGGCCAAGGGGTCGATGCCGAGGCGGACCCAGGCCAGATCGAGGAACGAGAGAGCCGGGAGCACCTCCACCTCCACCCGGGGATCCGCGACCAGCAGGTCGACCGAGCGCTCCGCCACCCGGGGCGAGCCCGGCACGGCGTAGAGCACCTCGCCGTGCTCGGCGGCGGCCGCCACCAGCGCCTCCACGATGGCCGGATAGACGTCCTCGACCCGTTCGGCCCGCTCGTAGACGTCGTCGAAGGCGACCGCGTCGGGCACCACCCCGGCGGCCGGGTGCCTGGTCGTGCGCAAGAAGCGGTGCTCGGTACGGCGGATCGCCTCGAGCGCGCCAGCGGTGACGAGGTCGTTGCCGCCCGGCCCGAGGCCGATGACCGTCACCCGCCCGGCCGGCTTCGCCGTCGCCCGCTCCCCCGTCACGGACGCGCCCGCACTGCCTAACCCGTCGGTGCGGTGGTCGCCGTCGATCCGCCGAGGACCGTGGTGCTGGTCGTCGGGCTGACGGTGCCAGGGGTCGTCGTCGTGGTCGCCCCGACCGGCGCCGTGACCTTGGCCAAGCCGTTGGTCGTGCCGCCGCAAGCGCTTCGGTCCCAGGTGCCGTAGCGCCGGTCGACGCTGACCGTGGTGGCGGTGTCGCAGGTGAGCTTGGTGAGGTAGGCGTCGAGGGCGGTGCCGCTCTGTGAGTCGAGGGCGGTGGCCACGTCGTCCTTGACCTGGTCGTAGGTGGGGTTGGTGCGCCGCTCGTGGACGAGGATCAGGTGGTAGCCGAACTGGGACTTCACCGGGTCCGTCACCTTGCCGATGGTGGCTGCGTTCATGGCCGTCTCGAACTCGGCCACGAACGTGCCGGGCACGTGGCAGCCGAGGTCGCCGTCCTTGGTGGTGTCATCGGAGTTGGCGTTGGCCAGCGTGGCGAAGTCGGCTCCTGCATCGAGCTGCTTCTTGAGTGCCTTGGCCTTGGCCAGGGCGGTGGCGTCGTCGGTGGTGGAGGTGCTGACCAGGATGTGCGACACGCAGGTCTGCGGGCTGAAGTCGGCCTTGTGGGCGTTGAAGTACGCCTCCGGGTCGGTCGTCCCGGTGACCATCCGGCGCGACGCCGTGACCACCGCCTGCTGGCGGACGAGCTCGTCGCGGTAGGCCTTCGAGAAGCCGTCGAGGATCTTCTGGCCCCCGTCGAGCCCGGCGAACTGCTGGTTGACGGCGGTCTGGGCGGCGCTCAGATCGGCAGCGGTGACCTTCTGGCCCGCCTTCGCCAGCGATTCCTCGATCATCTGGTAGTAGACGCGCAGCGACAGCACCTGGGCGACGAAGGCGGTGTTGTAGCTGCCCTCGCTCGTCCCCGCCATCTGCACGCCGTAGGACTGCTCCAGCGCGCTGCGGTAGGCATCGGAGCTGTTGATGGCGCTGAGGTCGTCGTCGAGGGACGACCTGGAGACGTCGACACCGCCCACCGTGGCCGCCGTGCCGCCCGACGAGGAGGAGCACGCGGTGGCGACGAGGAGGGTGGGAAGGACGACGAGGAGGGCGAACCAGGGACGACGCACGGGGTTAAGACGCTAGCGAAGGCGCCTGGGCAGGCACGATTTCGGAGAGGAGGATCACCAGCGCGTCCGCCGGGTCGACGCCCTTGGCCAGGGGTACCACCAGCTGGCCG
>DASXLH010000329.1:0-3074 GCA_036496335.1 Acidimicrobiales bacterium | reverse complement strand
TGTCGAGGACCAGTGCCCGGGCCTCGTCGAAGCCGAAGCGGGTGTCCTCGGTGGCCAGGCTCGCCATCCGGTCGTAGTCCTTGATGCGCTCGACCCCGAGGAGCTTGGCCTTGAGCCGGTACCAACGCTGGGGGATGTCGTAGCGGGCCCGCACCGCCGAGACGAGGGCCTCGACCGACTCGTCGGTGGCCTCGTTGGAGAGGTTGCGGCTGGAGATCCAGGTCGGGAAGTGGCGCAGCCGGTCGTCGACGGCCTTGTCGTAGATCAGCGTGTTGTAGATGAACGCCCGGGTCCGAAGTCCGGGCTGGAGCGCCTCGGTGACGGCCTGCGCGGCGGTGCGTCGCACCTCGGCGTCGCCGGAGGCCAGGCGGGACAAGCCTTCCTCGAGGGTGGTGACCCGCCCGTCGAGGCCGACCTCGATGGTGGAGGTCAGCTCGCTGAACAACCTCGACCAGGCCGACGCTCCCGTGACCGACTTCTCGGTGAGCAGGATCTCCTCCGGCTCCGAGAGAAGATGGGGCCGGTAGCTCCGGGCGGTGCGGAGGTAGTGGGCGGCGAAGGCGAGTCGCTCGTCACCCAGCAGGGCGTCGGCTCGGGCGTCATCCAGCTCCGACCATTCGAGCTCGAACCACACCAGGCCGGTCTGGATGGCGGTGGCCCGCTCCTCGACCCGCTGCATCAAGGCACCCCGAGTGGGGTCGTTGACGTCGGCGGCGAAGCGCAGTGAAGCCCATGACCCCGCCCTGCCGATCAGCTCGGCCAGCTCCCCCTGCTCCTGCATGAACGCGGCCAGCTGCTCGGCCCCGAACCCGGCCAGCTCGCCCCGTCGAGCCGCCAGCCGGGTGCCGAGCACCTCCGCCCGGTCGAGGAGGTCGTTGACGGCATCCTCGTCGTCGCGACCGTCGAGCAGGTCGGAGAGGTCCCAGACGACATCGGCGGCGTCGAGCGCTTCCGCTTCCTCGTCGGCCACGGCGTCCTCGGTCTCCAACGGAATCGCCTCCTGGTCGGCCAGCCGGCCTCGGGGGTGGGGCCGCATCAGCCCCGCCAGCCGGCGGTCACCCTAGCGATGCCCGCCGATCGGACGGGAGCGACGGATTTGCACTATGGCCATAGGTGGAATCCAGCCGACGTCGTAGACTGCCGGTCGATGGCGACGCCACCCGAGCCCAACGCAGCGGTCGAGACCACTCCCCTGCTGGAGATCCGGGACCTGCACGTCGCCGTCGACCCGGGCGAGGAGGCCGGTCCGGCCCGCCCCGAGGGCGATGCCATCCTCAAGGGCCTGTCCCTGGAGGTCGGCGTGGGCGAGATCCACGCCGTCATGGGCCCGAACGGGTCCGGGAAGTCCACTCTGGCGAACACGCTGCTCGGCAACCCCGACTACCGCGTCACGTCCGGCACCATCCGTTACAAGGGTGAGGACATCACCGACTGGTCGACCGACGTCCGGGCCAAGGCGGGGATCTTCCTCGCCTTCCAGTACCCGCAGGAGATCGCCGGGGTCCCGGTCCGGTCGTTCCTGCAACAGGCCCTCGCCGCCCGAAAGGGCATCGAAGACCTCTCGGCGCTGGAGACCCGCCTGGCGATCATGGACTGGATGGCCCGTCTCGAGATGGACCCCGCCTTCGCCGACCGCTACCTCAACGAGGGCTTCTCCGGCGGCGAGAAGAAGCGCAACGAGATCCTCCAGATGGCGATCCTCGAACCCGACCTGGCCATCCTCGACGAGACCGACTCCGGTCTCGACATCGACGCGCTGCGGGTCGTGGCCCGAGGGGTGCAGGAGGTCCGCCGGGACCGCCCCGAGCTCGGCGTCCTGCTCATCACGCACTACCAGCGGATCCTCGATCACCTCACACCGGACGTGGTGCACGTCCTGGTGGACGGTCGGGTGGTCGAGAGCGGCGGGCCCGACCTGGCCAAGCGGCTCGAGCGTGAGGGCTTCGAGCCGTGGTTGGACCGATGAGCGCCCGCGGCTCCCTCGGCCTCGACGTGACGGCCGTCCGGAAGGACTTCCCGATCTTCGAGGCCCACCGGGACAAGCCCTTCGTGTTCCTCGACTCCGCCGCCTCGTCCCAGAAGCCCCGTGCCGTCATCGACGCCATGACGACCTACTACGAGACGTCGCACGCCAACGTCCACCGGGGCGTCTACGCCCTGGCCGAGGCCGCCACCGCCGCCTACGAGGGCGCCCGGGCCCGCATCGCCCGCTTTGTCAACGCCTCGTCGTCCCGCGAGATCCTGTTCTCGAAGAACGTCACCGAGTCGCTGAACCTGGTGGCCCACAGCTGGGGCCGGGCCAACCTCGGTCCCGGCGACGCCGTCCTGCTCACCGAGATGGAGCACCACGCCAACATCGTCCCCTGGCTCATCCTCCAGGAGCAGCTCGGGTTCGAGCTGCGCTACCTCGGCGTCACGGACGACGGGGAGCTCGACCTGAGCGATCTCGATCGCAAGCTCGACGGCGCACGGCTCCTGGGCGTCACCGGCGTCTCCAACGTGTTGGGCACCATCAACCCGGTGCGGGAGCTGGCCGACGCCGCCCACGCCGCCGGCGCCCTGGTGGTGGTCGACGGGGCGCAGTGGTCACCCCACCTGCCCACCGACGTCCGGGCCATCGACGCCGACTTCTTCGCCCTCACCGGCCACAAGATGCTCGGCCCCACGGGCATCGGCCTCCTGTGGGGTCGGGAGGAGCTGCTCGAGGAGATGCCGCCCTTCCTCGGTGGGGGTGACATGATCCGCGACGTCCGCCTCGACGGGTTCATCCCCAACGAGCTCCCCTGGAAGTTCGAGGCCGGTACCCCGCCGATCGCCGAGGTCATCGGCCTCGGCGTGGCCTGCGACGAGCTGGAGCGCTACGGCTTCGACAACATCCGGGCCCACGAGCTGGCCATCACCGGCTACGCCATCGACACGCTCACGGACCACTTCGGCGACAGCATCCGCCTCCACGGCCCCCGCGATCCGCAGCGGCGCAGCGGCGTCCTGTCGTTCAGCTTCGGCGATCTGCACCCGCACGACATCTCGCAGTTCCTCGACCAGGCCGGAGTGTGCGTCCGGGCGGGTCACCA
>DASXLH010000328.1:0-4727 GCA_036496335.1 Acidimicrobiales bacterium | reverse complement strand
CGCGGTGGTCGTGCCGGCGTTCGACGGCGAAGTGTCGCGGGCGGTGTCCTGACATGGCCGAACAGGTCCGCATTGATCTGATCGCCGACGACAAGGCGTCCAAGCCGATCGACGCCGTCGCCGCCAAGGTCGACGCCCTCGAATCGGCCGACGTCTCGGTCGCCGTCGACGCCGACACGAAACCGGCGCAGAAGGACATCGGCGACCTGCTGGCCAAAGTGGATCGGCTCGCCCAGGACCCGGCGAACCTGCTGCTGACCACCAACGCCACGGCGATCGCCGGCCAGATCGCCGACCTCACCCTCGACTTGGACAAGCTCGACGCCAACGACCCCGAAGTGTCCGTCAAGGTCGACCAGATCAACGCCCTGCAGGGCGACTTGGATCAGGTCGAACAGAAACTCAAGGACATCAACGACGTCCCGGTGGCCCCGGACACGGCCCCGGCCAAGAAGGGGTTCGAGGAGGTCGGCAAGTCGGCCGAGTCGGCGCGCAGTGTGACCGCCAACGCCGTCGGCAACCTGACCCAGGACATCGGCGGCCTGGGCGGGGTCGCCGGCTCGGCCGGGGTCGCGTTCGGGCAGATGGGCGAGTACATGACGGAGGCCGCCGCCTCCGGCGAGGGGCTCAGCTCGGTCCTCAAGAACTTCGGGACCCAGGGGGTCCTGATCGGCGGCCTGACGCTCGCCGTGTCGCTGTTCACCGCCGAAATCGAAAAGGCCCGCAAGGCGTCCGAGCAGAACGAGAAACAGACCGACGACCTGTTCAAAGCGTTCTCCCAGGGCACGACGCTCGTCGAGGCCTACACCAAGGCGGTGCAGGACTCCGGCAAGCTCGAATTCGGCGGCATCGGCGACATCCTCCCCAAGCTGAACAACCTCAACATCTCGGTCGCCGAGTTCTCCCGCCTCGCCCAACTGACCCCCGACCAACTCAAGGTGTGGGCCGACGGCCAACGCAAGGTGACCGACGAGGGCACCCCGGCGTTCAAGGACCTGACCGACGTCGTGTTGACCCTGGCCGAAGCGCACGGCAACGCCGTCGAGGCCGAGGACCGCCACCAGAACACGGTCAAGGCACTGGCCGACCAGGTCGACCACGCCGCCTCGTCGACCGAGGCGCTCACGACGAAAAACCAGCAGCTGCAGTTCCAGATCGACCGGACCTCCGGCGCGTTCGACGCCCTCGCCGGGGCCGTGAACCTGGACTCCGAGTTCCACCGCTTCGAGGACGGCATCGACGGCATGCAGGCCAAGGTCGCCTCCGGCACCGCGCTCGCCTCGTCCGACATCGACGGGCTCAAGTCCGACATCATCCAGCTCGCCCGCGACGCCAAAGCCAATCCGGCCGAGGTCAAGTCGACGCTCGACAAGATCGACCAGGGCGACCTCGCCGGCGTCAAAGCCGACGCCGAGCGCTACTACCAGGCCCGCCCAGTCGTCGCCCAGGGCACCGTCGACTTCACCAAGGTGCTGTTCCCGTCCGCCAACCAGTCCGGCGCCCTGCTGAAACCGACCGGCGCCACCTACAGCCTCGGCCTGTCCGGCGGCGCCGGCGCCGCCCCGTTCGCGGCCGCCGACATCACCACGGTGACGGTGAACGTGCCACGCGGCACCCGCCCCGACGACATGGTGCGCGCCGCCGACCGCTACGCGCGACGCAACGGGCGGGGCCGTGCGCTCCGCCGATAGAGCCACGCCGACGATCGACGGGCACCGCCCGCCGGTGGAGCCATGGCCGGCCGTGCTGCACATCGGGGTGGAACGCCAACCCGTCGTCAACTACGTCTACGACGACTACACGGCGTCATATGACTCGCCGTCGCACGCCTTCACCTACGACGACCGCCAAGCCTGGCCGTTCGACCGTCAGGACCTGTGGTGCCAGTTCCACGGCCTGACGATCACCGCCGGCATGACCGGCCCCGACGGCCCCGTCGAGTCGACGCACGTGCAGCTCAGCTTGGACAACCGCGACGGCGCACTGTCCCAGTACGACGCCGCCGGCCGCCTCGTCGACTGGGGGCCCGGCTCGGCGCTCGACGTGTGGGCCGTGCTGGACGGCGCCGACTGGTGGCTGTTCAGCGGTGAGGTGTCGGCATGGCGCGAGCTGGCCGACGGCACCGTCGAGGTCGAAGCGTTCGACGCGTTCTCCCAGCTGAATCAGCAGGGCCCGCAATGGAACCCCGGCAACTACGACGACACCGTCGGCCAACGCCTCGACAAGATCCTGGCCACCGTCGCCTATGCCGGCCCGACCCGCTGGGACACCGGCACCGTGCACCTGCACTCGTATCTGACGAACGCGTCGCCGCTCGAGGAGATGCACGCCGTCACCGCCTCCGACGGCGGCCTGCTGCTGATCGACGCCGACGGCACCCTCGTCTACCGCAACCGCACCTGGCCGGCCGGCCGGATCGACCAGGTCAGCATCCCGGCTCTGTCGGACAACTACTGCGCCGTGCCGTTCGTCGTGTGGGACGCCGAGCTCACCACCGACGACGACGTGATCGTCAACCGGGCGACGCTCACCAACGTCGCCCGGGAAACCGTCACGTCCACCAACCAGGCGTCGATCGACCGCTACGGCCCGCAGACCCTCGAACGCACGAACGACCAGTGGATCGGGGTCGCTGCCGGCCAGGCCCTCGCCGACTATGTCGTGACCCGCCGCGGCGACGGCTACCTGCGCCTGGACGGATTCGTGCTGCACCTCAACGACCGCCGCCAGGACCTGTGGGCGCTCGGCATCGACCGCCGCATCGGCGACCAACTCACCTGGTACCACGAACAGCCGACCACCACCGGCGTCAACCTCGTCGTGCTCACCCTCGTCGTGGCCGCGATCACCCATGAGATCACCCCCGAGTCGTGGGTCGTGTCGCTACGCACGTCGCGCGCCGTGGGCAACGTGGTCGCCCTGCGCTACGACCGCACCCCGTTCAACTACGACGACGCCGACCCGCGGGTGATCTATGTCCTGTGAGGAGATGCCATGACCAAGGTGATCGGCTCCCAGACCGATGTCCCCGACATCGGCGACCCGATCGTGTCGCCGTGGTACCAGGACACCGCGAAGAAGATCGTCCACGTCTTCGCCACCACCACCGCCCGTGACGCCTGGGTCAGCCCGCCCGATGGGGCGGTGTGCGAGGCCCCCGCCGGGTACTGGTGGCACCGCGTCGGCGGGGTGTGGGCGCCGATGGCCCGCCAGGTCGACGGCGGATTCAACGCCATCAGCAACCAGACGTTCACGACGATCGGGATTCGCGACCTGCTGACGTTCACCATCCCGGCCGTCGGCTTCCCGACCTTGATGACGATGCAAGCCGCCGTGGGCTACGCCTCCGACTCGTCCGCCGTGAAGGGCAACCCGGAGATGCAACGCATGAGCGATGGCGGCGTCGTGGGGATGGGGGCGACGACGACGCAAGGCACCACGTCATGGGGCGCGACACCGCTCGTGTGGTCCTGGGCCGTCGGCGCCGGGGCGGACCCGTCATACAAGCTGCGGATCACGCTCGACCAGTTCACCGGCGTCGCCTACGTCACCGCCCAGTCGTCGTGGACCCGCTACCGCAACTGAGGAGTCAGCCGTGAGTTTCAACAGTGTCAGCAGATGCGCCGCCGACGAGGCGTTCGGGCAACGGGTCCGCGCCGCCTACGCCAAAGAAGGCGTCGACGATCCCGACCCCGCCTGGTACCAGCAGCGCTGGGCGATCTCGGCCGACCCGTCGATCGAACCGCCCTACGAGTCGGCGCTGGCCGGCCAGAACCCGAACCCGGGCGGTGACGAATCGGTGATCACCGACGCCGCCCTCACCGCCGCCGTCCAGGCCCACCCCTACGAACCGCCGGCCTGACATGGGCCTGCTGCGCGTCGACGACGCCAACCTGGCCGCGACCGTGGCTGTGGTGCAGCGCCGCGGGTTCTGCCACTTCGCCTCGAGCACCGAACGGGCCCAGCAGCTCCCGACCCCCGAGCTCGGCACGGTGTCGGTGATCGGCACGTTGTTCGAGTTCTTCAACGGCACCTCATGGGTCAAGTTCCCGCCGTGACGTTCGGCGACAAGGACCCGCTCGACGCCTGGGACGACAGCGACCCGCTCGCCGTCCGACTGTGGTTGCTGGCTCGCTTCATCGAACGTTTCGGCGATCTCGACGACGCTCGCCGCGCCATCGTGCGGCGCCTCGCCGGCAAGGTCGCCGCCGACCTCGCGGAGCTCTAGATGGGCGCCCGCTATCTCACCGACCTCGCCGACGTCTGCCGCCGTACCGGCTGGCCGGTGATCGAGGTCGACGGCTGGGCGACGCGGGCCCGCGGCTCGGGCGGCTACGACTCCGGCCGCCCCAATCACGTGATGATCCACCACACCGCGTCCGGCCCGAGCTCGGACGGCTGGCCGGACGTCAACTACTGCACGTTCGGCGACGAGGACGCCCCGCTGTGCAACCTGTACCTGGCCCGCGACGGCACGATCTACGTGTGCGCCGCCGGGCCGACGAACACCAACGGCGCCGGCACCGACCCGTGCGGCCTGGTCGCCGACGACTCGATGAACGCCGCGGCGATCGGGATCGAGGCCGGCAACAACGGCGTCGGCGAGCCGTGGCCCGAGCGGATGCTCGACTGCTACGTGGCGCTGTGCCGCGTGCTGTGCGACGCCTACCAGATCCCGACCGGTCACATCCACGCCCACTTCGAGTGGACCAAACGCAAGGTCGACC
>DASXLH010000327.1:0-3915 GCA_036496335.1 Acidimicrobiales bacterium | reverse complement strand
GTCGGCCCGCCAGATGCGGGCGTGCAGCGAGGTGCCGGCCAGGTCGACGGTGACCCGGGCGTCGACCGGCCGCAAGGCCATGGCGTACGGATCGAGCTCCGGGTAGCGCTCCTGCTGCCAGCCGTCGGCGTTGAGCGACTGGCGGAAGTAGCCGTGGCGGTAGAAGAGCCCGACGCCCACCAACGGGACGCCGAGGTCGCTGGCGGCCTTGAGGTGGTCGCCGGCCAGCACCCCGAGGCCCCCGGAGTACTGGGGGAGGGCTTCGGCGATGCCGAACTCAGGTGAGAAGTAGGCGATCGACCGGAGCGGTGTACCGGTGCGGCCCTGGAACCAGCGGGGCCCTTCGAGGTAGCGCTCCAGCGAGTCGCCCACGTCGGTGAGGAAAGAACGGAAGGCCTGGTCCTCGCCCAGCTCGGCCAGTCGCTCCCGCGAGACCATGCCCAGAAGCGCCACCGGATCGTGTCGGCCGTCCTCCCAGGCGTCGGGGTCGACCCACCGGAAGACGTCGCGGGTGCGGTCGTCCCACGACCAGCGCAGGTTCATGGCGAGGTCCTCGAGCACCTGGAGCGACTCGGGGAGTCGGGGACGGACGGTGAAGCTCCTGAGGGCCCTCATCCGGGCCGAGGTTAGGGGTCCGGGCCCGGCCCGCCTGACGACCGGTGGCCGGCACGGTGGGGCGCCCGCGGGATCCCGTTGTCATGCTGGGGCGCATGGAGCTGAGGACCGTGATGCGCACGACACCGTCCACCCGGGAGTTCACCGACGACGACCTGCCGGACGACGTCCTCTACGACATCCTCGAGGTGGCCCGCTTCGCCCCGAACGGCGGCAACCGCCAGTCGTGGAAGGCGATCGTCGTGCGTGACCGCGCCACCAAGGAGCGCATCCGGGAGCTCTACGACCTCGGTTGGCGCGAGTACGCCGCCCACCGCAAGGCCGGGTTGGTGCCCTTCGCCGCCTCCGAGGGGCACTGGCGGTACTCGAACGAGGGTCCGATCGAGCCGGCCGTCGACCTGGAAGTCGCTCGGGCCACCCCGCTGGACACCGACACGTCCTACCTCGTCGAGGTGCCGGTGCTGCTCGTGATCGTCGCCGACCTCAGCAAGATCTCGGCTGTCGACACCGGCCTCAACCGGCTCAGCATCGTGGGCGGCGGCTCCGTCTACCCCTTCGCCCACAACGTGCTGCTGGCGGCCCGTGACGCCGGCTACGGCGGGCACATCACCTCGGTCCTGGTCCGCCAGGAACCCCTCCTGCGGGAGCTCCTGCACATTCCCGAGGGCTTCGCGGTGGCCACGGTCCTGCCCCTCGGCAAGCCCGTCCGCGAGCTCACCAAGCTCCGCCGCGACCCCGTCGAGGACTTCGCCACGGTCGGCACCTTCGACGGCCCGGCGTTCGGACGGTAAGGCTGCGCAGGCGCCAGCCGGAGCAGCTGTTCCGACGGGTATTGCTGCGTGCACGCCCAGCTGCGCAGCGAAGCGGAGCTGCGCAGCAAATCAGTTGGCCACGCACTGGAGGCGCTAGCCGAAGGTGCCAACCCGACGGGTACGGCTGCGTGCACGCAAAGCTGCGCAGGCGAAGCCGGAGCTGCGCATCAGTCCGGATCTTCAGTCCCTCCTCAGCACCATCGAGCCGGCCTGGGGGCCGTGGGCGTTGGCCACCGCGGCCACCTTGGCGTTCGGCACCTGGCGCACGCCGCACTCGCCCCGGAGCTGGAGGACCGCTTCGGTGAGGAAGGCGAGGCCGTGCATGCGGCCCTCGGCCAGCTGGCCGCCGTGGGTGTTGAGCGGGAGGGAGCCACCGGGGCCGATGGTGCGGCCTTCGTCGACCCAGTCGCCGAACTCGCCGATGCCGCAGAGGCCCAGGGCCTCGAGCCACGAGATCGTGATGTGGGTGAAGCCGTCGTAGATCTCGGCGATGTCGACGTCGGCCGGCGTCAGCGAGCTAGTGGCCCACATGCGCTTGGCCGCCGGGATGGTCCCGCCGAACATGAAGTCGTCGGCGTAGACCCAGTCGGGGTTGGAGCCGGTGCCGTAGGCCATGGCGTCGACGTAGACGGGGGCCTTGGCCAGGTCGCGGGCCCGCTCGCCGGTGGTGAGGATGGCGGCGCAGGCGCCGTTGATGGGGTAGTCGCAGTCGAGCAGGTGCAGCGGCTCGGTGATCATGCGGGACGAGAGGTAGTCGTCCATGGTGAGCACGTCGCGGAGCACGGCCCGCTCGTTGTCCTTCGCCCATTGGCGGGCGTTGAGGGCGATGCGGCCGTAGTCCTCCTGCTTGCCCCCCAGCTCCGCCATGCGCCGCTGCATCTTCATGGCGATGGCCATCATGATCCCGCCGCCGAAGCCGTAGGGCATGGAGAACTGCATGGGTCCGGGCGCCTCGGAGGGGCCCTCGCGCACGGCCCCGGTGTGGCCGGCCTCGCGGGTCATGCACCGGTAGACGAGGGCGGTCTCGCAGGCGCCGGAGGCGATGGCCATGGTGGCGTCCATGGCGCTGGCCAGGCCCGACGGACCGGACCCCATGATGTCGTTGAACACCACCAGGTTGTCGATGCCGAGGAGCCGCTGGGCGGTGGTGGCCATCGGCGAGTCGATGCCGCCGAACGAGTACTCGATGATGGCGTCGACGTCGGAGGCCTGGAGCCCGGCGTCGCCGAGGGCGCCCAGGCAGGCCGTTCGGGTGAGGGCGTTGATGTCGAACGTGCCCGACCGGGCCACCTCCGAGTAGCCGACGCCGACGACGGCGACCTCCCGGCTCAGCACGGGCGGAACTGGGGGAGCGCCCAGCCGCCGTGGTCCTCGAAGGTGACCTCGACCGGCATCCCCACCCGCACGTCGGCGGGGTCGGTGTCGACGATGTTGGTGAGGATGTGCACGCCCGGGGCCTCCTCCGGTTCGATCAGCGCCACCACGAAGGGAAGCTGGTCGACGAACGCAGGGTCGAACGCCTGACGCACGACCGTGAACGAATAGACGGTCCCCCGGCCCGAGAGCTCGGTGGCGACGAGGTCGTCACCGAGGCATCCCGGACAGCCGATGTCGGGCGGGTGTTGCCATCGCCCGCAGCTGGAGCATCGTTGGACGAGGAGGCGGCCTTCGCGAGCGCCGTCCCAGTAGAAGCGGGTCTTGTCGTCGGGGACGGGTGTGGGGACGCCGGTGATCACCGGCTCAGGCCGCCGCGTGGGCGTCGGCCCACCGCCGGCGGTACTCGGACTTGGACGTCTCGCTGACGTCGACGTCGGTGGCCCGGGCCCGCAGTCCCGCCACCGTCGCCTCTTCGCGGGTCATGGCGGCGAAGGGATCGAAGCGGAAGAAGCGGCAGGCGTTCTCCCAGGTGATGGCGTTGATGTCGGCGTCGCTGCAACCGGCCGCCTGGAACTCGTCCCAGAGCAGCTCGGGGGAGCGGGGCCAGGTCGAGTCGGAGTGGGGATAGTCGCACTCCCAGGCGATGGCCCCGATCCCGATCCGGTCCCGGACGTGCAGCGACGACGGGTCGGTGATGAAGCAGCCCAGGAAGTTGCTGCGGAACAGCTCGGTGGGCGTCTTCCCCTTGGCGACCTCGAGGCCGGTCCACCGGTGGTTCCACATGTGGCGGTCCATCCGGTCGAGGAAGAACGGGATCCAGCCGATGCCGCCCTCGGAGAGGGCGACCTTGAGGTCGGGGAAGCGCAGGAAGGTGCCGTTGGTCATGAGGTCGGCGGCGGTGACCGCCGACAGCTGGGGCGACAGCACGATCAGGTGGTCGGCGCCGGCCGTCTTGGGACGGTTGAGCAGTCCGAAGGCGCCGCCGATGTGGAGGCACATGGCGATGCCGTTGTCGCACATCGCCGCGAACACCGGGTCCCAGTAGCCGTCCTCGTCGAAGGCGGGGAGGCCCACGCCGTACGGCGTCTCCGGGAGGCTGACGGCGGTGACG
>DASXLH010000326.1:0-1504 GCA_036496335.1 Acidimicrobiales bacterium | reverse complement strand
GAAGGCCCGCTGGATCTCCTTGCGCACCGGCGGGTCCTGGCCGGGCCCGTCGAGGCCCAGGATGCCGAGCGCCCACCGGGTCGGGTCGGCGTAGCCCATGGACGACCAGCCGGGCGACGGTCCGGTCGAGGCCAGGTGGGCGAACAGCGCCGGACCGGTCGAGCCCCGCCACCGCAGGCCGCGACGCAGGACGGCGACCACTTCGGCACGGGCGGCTCGGGGCAGCGACCCGGCGGCGTAGGCGGCGGCCAGCGCCTGGGACACCGGGCTGCCCTCCCCCTTGGACTCGAGGCGCAGGAGGTCGCCCTCGCCGACGAGGCGGTGGGTGGTGCGGGCCAGACCGTGTGTGTCGACCTGGAAGCGGTGGCGCAGCCGGGGCTGGGCGATGCGACGTCCGGCCCCGATGTCGACCAGCAGCTCCGACAGGGCGAACTGGAGGTCGGTGTCGAGATCGGGGCCGGCCGTCGCCACGATGCCGCCGAGGAGCAGGCCGGCGAAGCCCGGAGGCGGGTCGACCGGCAGGAGCCGGTGGCCGAGCGCCACCCGGCGGGTCGGAGCGATCGACCGGCTGTGCCACACCTCGAGCTCGGCCAACAGCACCCGCCGACCGTACCGCGGCCCACCCCCGGGCCGACCCCGGGGTGCTCAGACCAGGGGCCAGACGAGCTCTCGGAGGGCGTGGGCGGCGGCCGCCACGGCGTCCGGGTCGTCGTCGACGGCCAGATGGTCGGCGACCGACCGGGCAAGGCCGAGGATCTCGTTCCACAGGGAGGCGTCCACGCCGTAGGGCGACGCCTCCGGCGCCCGGGTCAGGGCGTCCATCAGCTCCTCGGCCGATGAACCCGAACCGGGTTCGTGCTGGAGCACGTCGGCCGAGACGTAGAGCGACGAGAGGACGTCGGCGGCCAGGTCCCCGTCGTCCGGCTCGGCCGCCAGGGAGTCGGGGTGGTCGATGCGATCGACGATCTCGTCGGCGCGCACGCCGTCAGCCTGGGCCACCACCAGCTCATGGCCCTCCCAGCGGTGGGCGATCTCGTCCCGGACCAGTGCCATCGTCACCTCGGCCCGACGGTCGTCGTCCCAGTCGGCGAGGTCGTAGTCGACCTCGTCACCACCGGGGGCCAGCGGCTTCGTGCCGAACGGGGCATGGCACTCGGAGCAGGCGGTGAGACCCGTGTGCAGGAACTGTGCCCCGCACACCTCGCAGGTGGTGATGCCGTCGTCGGACGGCTCCGTGTCGGTGTCGGTGTCCATGGCTGATCGTCCCCGCTCGTCGGTCGGATGGGCTCAGGCGATGACGCCGGCGGCGCGGAGTCGGGCCAGGTCGTCGGGCGTGCATCCCACCTCGGCCAGCACCTCGTCGGTGTGCTGGCCGAAATCGGGCGCCACCGGCGGGTCGCCGGCCTCCTCGTCGAACAGCACCGGCGGCACCGGGATCTTGAGCCCGCCGTCGGGGTAGTCGACATGGCGGAGGAAGCCGTTGGCCAACGTCTGGGGATCCTCG
>DASXLH010000325.1:0-10333 GCA_036496335.1 Acidimicrobiales bacterium | reverse complement strand
GCGTCACCCATCAGGGGATCCCGCTCGGGCTCAAGGGCGTCGTGATCTTCAAGGTGGGGGATGACTTCACCTCGATCGCCAACGCCGCCCGGCGCTTCCTCGACCAGCAGGCGGAGGTCGACAAGCGGGTCCACAACGTCTTCGCCGGACACCTGCGGGCCATCGTCGGCAACATGACCGTCGAGGAGATGATCCGCGACCGGGAGAAGCTCACATCGCTCACCCGTGAGTCGTCCGGCACGGAGATGGAGAAGCTCGGCCTCATCGTGGACTCCCTCCAGATCCAGGAGATCGACGACCCCACCGGCTACATCGAGAACCTCGGCCGGCCCCACGCCGCCGCCGTCGCCAGCCAGGCCCGCATCGCCCAGGCCCACGCCGACCGCGAGGCCACCGAGCAGGAGCAGCAGGCCGAGGCCCTCAAGGCCGCGGCCCGGCGCGAGTCCCAGATCAAGCAGTCAGGCTTCCAGGCCGAGATCGACCGCGCCGCCGCCATCGCCCGCCAGGCCGGCCCCCTCTCCGAGGCCACCGCCAACCAGCAGGTCGTGGTGGAGCAGACCAAGGTGGCCGAGCTCGAGGCGGATCGCGAGGAGCAACGTCTCCAGGCCACGGTGCGCAAGCCGGCCGACGCGCAGGCCTACCAACAGACCACCCTGGCCCGGGCCGAGCGCGATGCCCGCATCGCCGGCGCCGAGGCCCACGCCCAGGAGGTCGAGCTGCAGGCCAAGGCCAACGCCAGCCGGGTCAAGCAGGAGGCCGGAGCCGAAGCCGAGCACGTGCGGCTCGAGTCGGCCGCCCGGTCCGAGTCACTCCGCCTGGTGGGTCAGGCCGAAGCCGACGCCATCGCCGCCAAGGGCAGCTCCGAGGCCGGGGCGTCGCGGGCCAAGGGCATGGCCGAAGCCGATGCCATCAAGGCGCGGGCCGTCGCCCTGGCCGAGAACCAGGAGGCCGTCATCGGTCAGCAACTGGCCGAGCAGTGGCCGGCCATCGTCGAAGCGGCCGCCAAGCCCTTCGGCGCGGTCGACCAGATGATCGTGCTCAACGGGGCCCAGGGTCTGTCCGAGGTGCTGGCCCAGGCCCTCTCGCAGGGCGTGGCCGGCCTCCACATGGCCCGATCGCTCCTGTCCAACACCGGGAACGGGAACGGCACGGGCAACGGCACCGCTGAGACCGACGCCCACGAGGCGGCCACCCCCGACCATCCCTGAGGCCCGACCATCCCTGAGGCCCGACCAACCCCTGAAATCGGTCGGGTCGGTCAGGAGCCGGAGGGCAGCCCGAACTGCTCGCGCAGCTCCGTGAGCTTCGAGCGGGCGTCCCGGCGCAGGGTCTCGCGCTCGACCTCGGCCATCTCCGGCGAGCGGCCCGTGCCGGTGCTCGAGACCTCGGCCACCCCGAGGGCCTTGGCGTAGCGCATCTCGATCTTCTGGCGGACCTCGTCGAAGGTGGGGACGTCCTGCCCGAACTGCTCCGTGAGCATGGCGTTGGCGGCGTTCATGCGCTCCTGGAGCTTGACCTGGTCGAGCTGGCTCAGGAGCTTCTGCCGCTCGGCGAGGCGGTCGCGGAGGGCGACCGAGCTCTGCTCCACCGCCGCCTTGGCCTGCTCGGCGGCGTCGGTGGACTGGTAGTACAGCGTCTTGAGCGACTCGACCTCGGTCTCCAGCGTGATGAGCCGGGTGGCGAAACCCTCGGCCGCCAGGTTCATGTCGTTGGCGCGGCTCGTGTTGCCGGCGGCGGCGGCCTCGTCGGCCAGGACGAGCGCCTCGCGGGCGGAGCGCCGCGCCTTCTCCACGTCCTCGATGGCCCGGTTGAGGCGCATCTCGGTGTGCTTCTGGTTGGCGATCACGTTGGCGGCCTGATCCCGGAGGCGTAGGTGCTGTTCCTGGGCCTCCTGGATGGCCTGGGCCAGCTGCACGGCCGGGTCGGCGTGTTCCTCGAACTTCTGCGACACCGACGTCCGCCAATAGCCGGTGATGCGCCGGAACAAGGAGGCCATGGCGCCAGAGCGTACGGCTCAGCGAGGCCGAGTCGACGGCTCCGCGTATCCAGCCTCACAGAGGAGCTCGATGGTGGGGAGCACGTCGGACCAGGCCCGGGCTTTGTCGAGGTACTCGTCGGCCCCGTGCCGCAGCGCCTCCAGGAGCGTCAGCGGGTCGGGAAAGGCGGAGATCACGACGATGCGGGCCGACGGAGCCGCCTCCCGGATGCGGTCGATCGTCTCCATGCCCTCGAGATCGGGGTCGTCGAGATCGAGGACGACCGCGTCGGGCTGGCGGGCGGCGACCGCCTCGAGACCCATCTCGGCGTCGGCGAACACCTTGACGAGGCGGAACTCCTCCGCCACGTCGAGCATCGCCTCGAGGAGATCACGGATGTCGCCGTCGCTGTCGATCACCACCACCCGAGGGCCTTTCTCTGCCGCCTGGCCCATGCCGTCCCCCTTCCTCTGAAACGTTGTGGACGAACCGCTGCCCTGACCTATCGGCAGCTTTGAATCGGACCTTTCACCCAAATCGCCGCTTTCTCGCATCGGCCGCGGCTCGGGTGCCCCTCTAGAGTCCGACCGACGAGGACGAGGGGGAATCGATGACGGATCCGGGCGAGGTGGGAGCGCCGGGCGGCACCGCAGCGCCGGGCACCGGAGCGTCCGGGGACGGCCCGGGTGGCGGCCGCCTGGTCGGACGGGTGGCGATCGTCACCGGTGCCAGCCGAGGCCTCGGCAAGGCCATCGCCGAGGGGTTCGCCCGGGAGGGCGCCGCCGTCGCCGTCGTGGCCCGCACAGAGGCGGAGTGGGATCCGCGCCTGCCCGGCACCATCCACGAGACGGTGGCCGGCATCGTGGCGTCGGGCGGTCGGGCGGTGGCCGTCGCCGCCGACCTCGCCGATCCCGGCGCCCCTGACCGCCTCGTCGAGGAGGCGAGGGCGGCGTTGGGCCCCATCGACATCCTCGTCAACAACGCCGCCCTCACCGTGCCCGGCCGGCCGCCGGCCCCGGGTTCCGAGCCGTCCACCGGGACGCGGCCCGCGCCGGCACCGGCACCGGCACCGGGGTCGGGCCGCCCGCCGGCCAACATGGGTCGGGGCTCGTTCCTGGCGTTCCCTCTCAAGGGCTTCCGCCTGCACTTCGAGATCGGCCTGTTCGCCACCTACCGGCTCATGCAGCTCGTGCTGCCCGACATGGTCGAGGCCGGCCGCGGTGCAGTGGTCAACATCAGCTCGCAGGCTGCGTTCGTCCCCGGCGAAGGTCCGTACCCGGTCGCGGGTGCGTCCGGCAGCCTCGCTTACGGGGGGAACAAGGCCGCCATGCACCACCTCACCCAGACGGTGGCGGCCGAGATGGCTCCCCACGGCATCTCCGTCAACGCCCTCCTCCCGTCCGAGCCGGTCATCACGCCGGGCAACCTCGTGGCCGCCGCCGGCATCACCGACTGGGCCAGCCCGGAGGACTTCGCCGAGGCCACCGTCCGGGTCGTGCTCGCCGATCCCGCCGTCATGACCGGCCAGATCCTCTGGAGCGAGGACGTGCTCCATCCGGAGCTGGGTCGCCGAGGCTGGATGCCGAACGAGACCTGACGCGGCAGCGCCAGCGGAGCACAATCGTCGACGAGTACGGATGCGTTCCGGACGCGGCGCCGCGCCAGCGGAGCAGCCTCGCGGACGCGTACGGATGCGTTCCGCAAAAGTCAGCTCGCCTATTCGCCGGCGAGGGCGAGCACGGCTGCCTCCTCGAAGTCGTCCTCGCTCAGGTCCGGTACGCCCCGCGGCAGCCGGTAGGCGACGACCCAGCCGATGGCCACCCCGACGGCGCCGACGATGAAGACGGCGTTGTAGGCCGCCTGGACGTTGGCCGACGACGTGTCGGTCCCGATCCGGATGGCGACGACGGCCCCGAGGACGGCCACCGCGATCGCCCCGGCCACCTGGTTGGTGAGCGTGCGCAGGGCCGATGCCTGCGACAGCTTCTCCTTCGGCAGCTGGCTGATCCCGGCCACCATGACCGGGGCGTTGGTGAGGCCGGTGCCGAGGCCCTGGACGCACAGGATGGCGACGATCAGCCACTCCGGGGTGCTCAGGCCGAGGAACCCAAGCGAGGCCGTGGCCACCAGCACCACGGTCAGGCCGGTGAGGATGGGCAGGCGGGGTCCGAGCCGGTCGGTCATGCGACCGCCGACCTGCATCGAGAAGGCGGTGCACAGCGCCGCCGGCATGAAGATGAGGCCGACCCGCAAGGGCGTGTAGCCCCGCACACCGGTCAGGTCGAGCGCCAGGTACACCAGCCGGCCGAACTCGGAGATCTTGACGAACAGCACGATGATGAGGGTGAGGCGAAAGGCCCGATGGCTGAGCATCCGCAGGTCGAGGAGCGGCTGGCGGGCGGCGAGCTCGTGACCGACGAACCACCACGACGAACCCACGCCGACACCCACGCAGACGATGGTGGCGGCCGACCCCCAGCCCCAGCTGTTGCCCTGGGACAAGCCGAGCACCGTCAGGGACAGCCCCACGATGCCGAGGACGAGGCCGGCGCTGTCGAGACGGCCCCCGATCTTCGTGGTCGTCCGCGGAAGCAGCCGGATGCCGAGGATCACGCAGACGACACCGATCGGGACGTTGATGCGGAAGAGCCAGTTCCAGCTCACCGCGGTCACCAGCCAGCCCCCGAAGGTGGGGCCGAGGGCAGGCACGACCATGGCTGAGGTTCCCCACATGGCGATGGCCCGGCCGTGCTGTGACCGAGGGAAGACGTCGAGGCAGATCGCCATCCCCACGGGGAGCAGCGCGCCGCCGCCGAAGCCCTGCAGGGCCCTGGCCACGACCAGCTCCGGCAGGTTCGAGGCCATCGAGGCCAGCAGGCTGGTGGCCGTGAAGGCCACCAACGAGGCGAGGTAGACCTCCTTGCGGCCGAAGCGGTCGGCGGCCCACCCGCAGGCCGGCTGGGAGGCGCAGACCCCGAGGAGGTAGGCGGTGACCACCCACTCGATCCCGCTGCTGGCATGGAGGCCCTCGCCGATGGCGGTCAGGGCCACGTTCACGATGGTCGTGTCGAGGACGACCATGACCGTGCCGGCCATGATCGCCGCCATCGGCAACCACGGGTTGATGGCCGGCGGTGGCTTCTCGGCCCCCGTCGTTGCTTCAGCCGCCGTTGTCCCAGACACGGTCGTCACTGCCACCGCCCCCCCGGGCCTCGGTCCTCAGGCCCAGTGGTCGCCCGGAAGGCCTGGGTGACGGGACTGTAGGCGCCGTCCCTTCGTCCGACCGGGGCGCCGTCGCGGCCGGCGATGGACGCGCCCGCGGGCGGGCGCGTCCGGGCCGATCTCGTGCCGGGTGCTCAGCTCACTTCGGAAGCCGGTGCCGCGAACTGCGAGTTGTACAGACGGGCGTAGGCCCCGTCGGCGAGCAGCAGGTCGTCGTGGTTGCCCTGCTCGACGATGGCGCCGTTCTCCATGACGAGGATGACGTCGGCGTCGCGGATGGTCGAGAGCCGATGGGCGATCACGAAGCTCGTCCGCTGCTGGCGCAACGCGTTCATGGCGTACTGGATGAGCACCTCGGTCCGGGTGTCGACCGAGCTGGTCGCCTCGTCGAGGATGAGGATGGCGGGGTCGGCGAGGAAGGCCCGGGCGATGGTGAGCAACTGCTTCTCACCGGCGCTGACGGAACCCTCCTCGTCGTCGATGAGCGTGTCGTAGCCGTCCGGAAGGGTGCGGACGAACCGGTCGACGAAGGTGGCTTCGGCCGCCTCCTGCACCTGCTCGTCGCTCGCTCCGGGGTTGCCGTAGCGGATGTTCTCGCGGATCGACCCACCGAAGAGCCAAGTGTCCTGGAGCACCATGCCGATCTTCGACCGGAGCTCGGCCCGCGACATCTGGCCGACGTCGCAGCCGTCGAGGAGAATCCGGCCGCTGTCGATCTCGTAGAAGCGCATGATGAGGTTGACCAGCGTGGTCTTGCCGGCCCCGGTGGGGCCCACGATGGCAACGGTCTTGCCCGGCTCGGCGACCAGGGACAGGTCGGTGATGAGCGGCCGCTGGGGGTCGTAGGAGAACGACACGTTCTCGAACTCGACCCGACCCCGCACCGTCTCGCCGAGGAACCGCTCGTCGGTGTCGGACGACTGCTCCTCGCCGTCGAGGAACTCGAAGATGCGCTCGGCCGACGCCACGCCCGACTGGAAGACGTTCGCCATCGACGCCACCTGGGTGAGCGGTTGGGCGAACTGGCGGGAGTACTGGATGAACGCCTGCACCGACCCCAGCGACATCGAACCGTTGGCCACCTGGATCCCGCCGATGATGGCGATGGCCACGAAGTTGAGGTTGCCGATGGCCATCATCGAGGGCTGGATCGAGCCGGAGATCGACTGCGCTCCGTAGCTGGCGCTGAACAGCAGGTCGTTGTCGGTGCGGAACCGCTCCTCGACCTCGGCCTGACGGCCGAAGGCCTTCACGATGGCGTGGCCGGTGAAGACCTCCTCCACCAGGCCGTTGAGCTCACCCGTGTGCCGCCACTGGGCGATGAAGCGCTGGCGGGACCGGCGGGCGATGAAGCGCATGGTGAAGATCGAGAGCGGGATGGTCACCAGGGCCACCATCGCCAGCTGCCAGCTGACGACGAACATCATGACGAGGGTGCCCACCAGCGTGAGCGTGGACGTGAGCATCTGGCTCAACGTCTGCTGGAGGCTCTGGGCCAGGTTGTCGATGTCGTTCGTGACCCGGCTGAGCAGGTCGCCCAAGGAGTGCCCGTCGATGTACTTCAGCGGGAGGCGGTTGATCTTGTTCTCCACGTCCTCGCGGAGGCGGTACATGCTGCGCTGCACGATGCCGGCGAGGATGTAGGCGTTGCAGTACGAGAGCAGCGCCGCCCCGATGTAGAGCATCACGACCCCGGCCAGCGTCTTGTGCAGGCTGTTGAAGTCGATGGAGCTGGCTCCGCCGTGTTCGAGCCCGGTGAAGATGATGTCGGTGGCGTGCCCGAGGATCTTCGGCCCGAGGACCGAGAGGGAGACGCTGGTGATCGCCAGCACCAGGACCACGATCACCAGCACGAGCTCCCGGCGCAGCATGCCGACCAGCCGGTACAGCGAGGCCCGGAAGTTCTCCGACTTCTCGACCGGCATGCCGACCGCTCCCATGCGGGGCATGCCGGGACCCATGCGCATCGCCCCCATGGGCGGAGCGATCGGGGTGTCGCCGGAACCGCCGGCGTCCGGCTCGGGGTCGTAGGCCGGGTGCTCGCCGGCGGTCCCGTTGCCGTTGGTGCTCACAGGGTCGGTCTCGGCGGTCACGCGGCCTCCCGCTCGGTCATCTGCGAATCGACGATCTCGATGTAGGTCGGGCAGGTCTCGAGCAGCTGCTCGTGCGTGCCCAGCCCGACGATGCGCCCGTTGTCGAGCACGAGGATCTGGTCGGCGGTCTTGATGGTGGACACCCGTTGCGCCACCACCAGGACGGCGGACTCACGGGTATGGGGGGCGAGAGCGGCCCGCAACCGGGCATCGGTCGCCAGGTCGAGAGCGGAGAAGGAGTCGTCGAAGAGGTAGACGTCGGGCTTGCGCACCAGGGCTCGGGCGATCGCCAGCCGCTGGCGCTGCCCGCCGCTGACGTTCGAGCCCCCCTGCTCGATGTAGGCGTCCAGGCCGCGGGGCATGGCCGCCACGAAGTCGGCGGCCTGGGCGATCTGGAGAGCCCCCCACAGCTCGTCCTCGGTGGCGGTGGGATGGCCGTAGAGGAGGTTGGAGCGCACCGTGCCGGAGAAGAGGTACGGCTTCTGCGGTACCAGCCCGATCCGATTCCACAGAATGGTGGGATCGACGTCGCGGATGTCGATCCCACCCACGAGCACCTGTCCGCCGGTGACGTCGAACAGGCGGGCCACCAGGTTGACCAGCGTGGTCTTGCCGGAGCCGGTGCTCCCGATGATGGCGGTGGTGGTACCCACGTCGGTGTTGAAGGTGACGTTCGAGAGCACGGGGGCGTCGGCCCGGGGGTAGCCGAACGTGACGTCCTTGAACTGGATGCGGGCGATGGTGTCGAGGTCACGAACCGGGTTGGCCGGGACCTTGACCGAGGTCTCGGTCTCGAGCACCTCCTGGATCCGGTTGGCGCACACGGCCGCTCGAGGGGCCATGACGGCCACGAAGGTCGCCATCATCACGGCCGTGAGGATGAGCGTGAAGTAGGTGAGGAAGGCGATCAGCGAGCCGATGGTGGAGGTGCCCTCCGAGATGCGGGTGCCGCCGATCCAGATCAGCGCCACGCTCGACCCGTTGATGACGAGCAGGACGATGGGGAACATGCCGGCCATGAGCCGCCCGGCCCGCAGCGAGGTGGCCGTGAGCTCGGCGTTGACCGTCTCGAACCGCTCGGTCTCCTGCGGCTCGCGGACGAAGGCCCGGACCACCCGGATGCCGGTGAGCTGCTCCCGCAGCACCCGGTTGATGGCATCGATGCGGTCCTGCATGATCCGGAACTGCGGCACCATCCGCACGACGATCGCCCCGATGCTGACCAGCAGGACCGGCATGCTCACGGCCAGGATCCAGGCGAGACCGAGATCCTGGCGGGTCGCCATGATCACGCCGCCGATGGCGGTGATGGGTGCCGCCAGGGCGAGGGTGCAGGTCATCACGACCAGCATCTGGACCTGCTGGACGTCGTTGGTGATGCGGGTGATCAGCGACGGGGCGCCGAACGAGTTGACCTCTTGCGCCGAGAAGTCGGTGACGCGGTGGAAGAGGGAGTTGCGGACGTCACGCCCGAACATCATCGCCACCCGGGAGCCGAGGAAGACGGCGCTGACGGCGAAGCACAGCTGCAGGGCGGTGGCCAGCAGCATCCACCCGCCCATGTGCCAGATGTAGCTGGTGTCGCCCGTCATCACGCCCTTGTTGATCACGTCGGCGTTGAGGTTGGGGAGGATGAGCGTGAAGCTGGCCTGGATCGTCTGCAGGACGACAAGCAGCATCAAGAGGTTGCGGTAGGGCGCCAGATGCTGGCGGAGTAGGCGGATCAGCATGATGCTCCTTGCGGCTGGCTGGTGGCGCGGGTGCGGGCCGGGCGCGAGCGGATGCCGTCGAGCAGCAGGCTCACGATCTCCGGCGGGGACATCGGTTCGTCGGGATAGAGGGAGGGATGACTGGAGGCGAGGGTGACAGCCCGCAGGGCGCGGGCGCAACGGACGGGATCCTGGCGCAGGCGGCGCGCCTCGGGGACGAAGAGGGCGGCCAGCGCGGTGGGATCGGCCGGCGGGCGGGGTGGCGTGCGCTTGAGCGCGTCGGAGTCGGCCACGGCCGAGATCAGCCGCCACGTCTCCGCATACCCACGCTGGATGATCACGACCGCCTCCTCCAGCTGGCGCTCGAAGGGCAGCGACCGGTCGATCGCCTCGATGGCGCGGTCGATGCCGGAGGTGTCGAGGGCGCTGTCGATCACGGCGCTGAGCAACGCGTCCTTGTCGGGGAAGACCCGGAAGATCGTGCCCTCGGCGATGCCGGCGGCGTCGGCGATCTGCCTCGTGGTGACGTTGACGCCCCGGTCGAGCAGGAGCGGCAGGGCCGCGGCCACGATGTGGGCGCGGCGCTCGTCCGGGGGTAGCGCCGACGCCCGGTGCGAGCCGGCGGTCACGGTGGGCATCGGCCGAGCGTATCCCCGATGAGTGAGCACTCACTCATCGATCCGTAAAGATCCTGAACGACCTGGTCAGGGAGGTGGACGGGCGCGGCGTCAGCCCGCCAGCAGCATCACCGGGTCCACGTCGAGGCGGGCGGCGATCCGCTCGAGCGAGCGCAACGTGAGGTTCCGCTCGCCCCGCTCGACGCCACCCATGTAGGTGCGGTGCACGCCGAGGACCTCGGCGAACGCCTCCTGGGACAGCCCCCGCTCCTGGCGAAGACGACGCAGGTTGCGCCCGACGGCCGCCTGCAGATCGCCTTCCATGTCCAAACCGTCCGCCTCCGCTACTTGAAGATCTACATACTGATCCGTAGCCGGGACGATCCGTGGGCAGGCGAGCCTTGCCAATGGGTCCGGGAAGGCAGGGCAGGCTACGCTTCCCCGGCCCGTTGGGCGGCACCCTGGTCCCGTGGTGCAGTTTGGAGTGCACGCCGGCCTGTCAAGCCGGAGGTCGCGGGTTCAAATCCCGTCGGGACCGCGGAGGCCCTACGGGGTCACCACGGTCGGGTAGCTCAGTCGGCAGAGCGTCCGCCTGAAAAGCGGAAGGTCACCGGATCGACGCCGGTCCCGACCACCAAGTCAAAGCGCAGGTCAGCGACGTTGTTCGTCGCTGACCTGCTTCGCGTTTCGGGCTTGATCGAGGCGGTCGCGCGACA
>DASXLH010000324.1:0-25573 GCA_036496335.1 Acidimicrobiales bacterium | reverse complement strand
AGCTCACCGACCGCTACGAGCCGGAGCTGCGGGCCGAAGGTGACAAGGTCCGGGCGCTCGGGGGGCTCTACGTCCTGGGCACCGAGCGCCACGAGAGCCGGCGGATCGACAACCAGCTCCGAGGCCGCTCCGGGCGCCAGGGCGATCCGGGCGAGAGCCGCTTCTACCTGTCGCTCGAGGACGACCTCATGCGCCTCTTCGCCACCGGGGCGATGTCCTGGGTTATGGGCAAGGCCCTCCCTGACGACATCCCCATCGAGGCGAAGATGGTGTCGAAGGCCATCGAGCGGGCCCAGACCACCGTCGAGGCCCGGAACGCCGAGATCCGCAAGAACGTCCTCAAGTACGACGAGGTCATGAACGAGCAGCGCAAGGTGATCTACCGGCGCCGCGACCAGATCCTCGAGGGCCACGACCTGCGTGACGAGGCGCTTGATGCGCTGACCGACGCCGTCGAGAACACCGTCCGGGAGTCATGCGTCTCCGACGCCCCCGAGGAGTGGGAGCTCGACGCGCTGGTCGTCAAGCTGAACGAGCTGTACCCCACCACGGTGCAGGCCGATGAGCTCGCCCGGTTCGAAGAGGTCGACGAGATCGTCGACCGCCTCCTGCCCGAGGCGATCGCCCAGTACGAAGCCCGTGAGGCCGAGTTCGGGGCCGAGGACATGCGTCAGATCGAGCGCCAGGTGATGCTGCAGGTGATCGACACCCACTGGCGCGAACACCTCCTCGAGATGGACTACCTCCAGGAGGGCATCCACCTCCGGGCCATGGGCCAGAAGGACCCCCTCGTCGAGTGGCAGCAGGACGGCTACGCCATGTTCGGTGCCATGGTCGACGCCATCGCCGAGGATTTCGTCAAGTACGTGATGCACCTGGAGGTGGTTCGGGACGACGTCCCGGCCACCGACGTCCGCAACCTCCAGACCACCGGACCGGACGCCGTCCAGGGAGCCCAGAACATCCGTGCCGCGGCCGCGCTGGCGCCCGTCGAGGACCAGGGCATGGACCCCGGCCCGGCGCCCGTGCCCGACGTGCCGCTGGTCAACGTGCCCGTGGTCAAGGACGAGCACGACAAGGTGGGGCGCAACGACCCGTGCTGGTGTGGGTCGGGCAAGAAGTTCAAGCATTGTCATGGACGTTGAGGTGGTTCTGGTCTGACGTTCTGGTGGTCTCCCCGGGCCCGCCCGGGTTGTCGGACCGCCGGCGGGTCCTGTCACCGTGGTGGTCCCCTCCCACCTCGCTTCGCTTCGGCGGGCCCCTCCCCACGGCGCCACCCGCCGGCTACGGCTCGCCCACGAGACCCGACGTCGGTCGAGCGTTCTCGTGCACGGGTCGTCTGCTGGGAGAGGAAGAGGGAAGAGAAGGTTCGGCGTGAAGGATTTCTCTGAGGAGGTCTCGGGGTTGCGGGTTCGGTTGGTGGAGGCGTTCGGGTACCTGCGCGTCGAGCCTTCGAGGGAGCGGGTCCGGGAGTTGGAGGCCTTGGCGTCGGAGCCCGGGCTGTGGGACGACCCCGACCGGGCGCGGGCGGTCACGACGGAGCTGTCGAACCTTCGGGCCGACCTGGATCTCTGGGACGACCTGGCCGCCCGCCTCGACGACGCCGAGGTGCTCGACGAGCTGGCCCGGGAGGAGGGCGACGAGTCGCAGGCGACCGAGATCTCGGCCTCGCTGGCCCTGCTCGATCGGCGCTTCGGGGAGCTCGAGCTGCGGGCGTTGTTCAGCGGCGACTACGACGACCACGACGCCATCTGCGAGGTCCACGCCGGCGAGGGCGGGACCGATGCCCAGGACTGGGCCGAGATGCTCGTGCGCATGTACCGGCGCTGGGCCGAGCGCCACGGGTTCTCCGTGGAGATCGACGAGGCGTCGGCCGGCTCCGAGGCGGGACTGCAGTCGGCCACCTTCATCATCCAGGGCCGCTACGCCTACGGATGGCTCCGGGGCGAGCAAGGGGTGCACCGCCTCGTGCGGATGTCGCCGTTCGACTCCGCCCACCGCCGCCAGACCAGCTTCGCGGCGATCGACGTGACGCCGATGATCGAGGACGTCGGCGACGTGGTGATCGACGAGAAGGACCTCCGGATCGACACCTACCGCTCCTCGGGGGCCGGTGGCCAGCACGTGAACGTGACCGATTCGGCGGTGCGCATCACCCACCTCCCGACGGGGGTGGTGGTGTCCTGCCAGAACGAGCGGTCCCAGACCCAGAACAAGGCCCGAGCCATGCAGGTGCTGGTGGCCAAGCTGGCCGAGCTCCAGCGGGAGGAGCGCCGCGCCGAGCTCGAGGCCATCTCCGGCTCGGGTGGTCAGGCCGCCATGGGCAGCCAGATCCGGTCCTATGTCCAGGCGCCATACCAGCTGGTGAAGGACCTGCGCACCGACCACGAGACCGGCAACGTCGACGCCGTGCTCGACGGCGACCTGGACCCGTTCATGGAGGCCTACCTCCGCCGCGAGCGAGGAGCCCCTACCGCGGGCGCGGGTCACTGAGTGCAAACCGGGCACGGCTGCGCAGACGGCAGCCGGAGCAGCAGCTCGGAAGGGCGCGGCTGCGTGCACGCCCAGCTGCGCAGGCGAAGCCGGAGCTGCGCATCAACAGGGTGCCGCAGCCCGGTACGGGCCCGCCGGTACCCTTGCTCGGCCCCGTCGACCCCCATGGGAGCGAACCAACCCGGTGATCAAGCTCGAGAACGTCACGAAGGTGTACAAGGGCGATGTCGTCGCCCTGCGTGACGCGTCGGCCGACATCCAGAAGGGGGAGTTCGTCTTCCTGGTGGGGGAGTCGGGCTCCGGGAAGTCCACCTTCCTGCGCCTCCTCAACCGGGAGGAGACCCCGGACGAGGGTCGGATCTGGGTGGCCGGCCGCGACTGGAGCCAGGTCTCGAAGTGGAAGGTGCCCTACCTGCGCCGCAACATCGGGGCAATCTTCCAGGACTTCAAGCTCCTCCCGAACAAGACGGTCTACGAGAACGTCGCCTTCGCCATGGAGGTCACCGGCCGGCCTCGGCACGTGATTGATTCGCAGGTGCCCGTCATCCTCGACCTCGTCGGGCTGGCCTCCAAGGTGTCGAACCTGCCGACGGAGCTCTCGGGCGGGGAGCAGCAGCGGGTCTCGATCGCCCGCGCCTTCGTCAACCGCCCGCTGATCCTGCTCGCCGACGAGCCCACCGGGAACCTCGACCCCAACACGTCGGTCGGCATCATGCGCCTCCTCGACCGGATCAACCGGACGGGCACGACCGTGGTCATGGCGACCCACGACAAGGGCATCGTCGACACGATGCGGCGCCGGGTCATCGAGCTCGACCGCGGGAAGATCGTGCGGGACCAGTCGCGGGGGGTCTACGAGTGAAGGGCAGGGCGCGGTGGCGCTGAAGATCGACTATGTCACGCGCGAGACGCTCACCAACCTCCGCCGCAACCTGCTGCTGTCGACGGCATCGGTGCTCACGGTGGCCGTCTCGCTGTCGATGGTGGGCGCGGTGCTGTTCCTGCGCTTCGGCGTCGACAACGCCACGGCCCGCTGGAAGAACGGCGTCGAGTTCGAGATCTTCCTGAACACCGACCCGCCGGCCACACCCGAGCAGAAGGACCGGATCCAGCGCGAGCTCACCACCTCGCCGGAGGTCACCCCCGGCGGGGTCAAGTTCATCAACCAGGCAGCGCAGTACAAGCTCTTCCAGCAGTACTTCTTCGACCAGCCCGAGTACCTGTCGAGCGTCAAGGACACGGACATGCCGGAGTCGTTCCGGGTGCAGCCGTCGGTCCACGACGCCGATGTCATCCAGACGCTGGGGGACCAGTTCAAGAAGGAGCCCGGCGTCAAGCAGGTCTCCTTCGCCAAGGACCAGGTGCAGCGGGCCTTCAACACCTCCCGGGGTCTCCAGATCGGGATGTCGATCGTGGCGCTGGTGTTGTTCCTCGCCTCCTCCCTGCTGATCTTCAACACGATCCGCACGGCGATCTTCTCCCGTCGGCGCGAGATCGAGGTGATGAAGCTCGTCGGCGCCACCAACTGGTTCATCCGGGTGCCGTTCATGGTCGAAGGCCTGCTCCAGGGCCTGGTCGGGTCCGTCGTGACCTTCGCCGCCCTGTTCGCCCTGCGTACGCCGCTCACGAAGTGGGTGGTGGAGACCTTCGACCAGTTCCGCGGCTTCGTGGTGAACCCCAGCGAGGTGGTGGCGATCGGCCTCTTCATGGTCATCGTCGGCTCGCTCGTGGGCGCCGTGTCCGCCGGCGTCGCCCTCACGCGCTTCCTCGACGTCTGACGTCGCGGCCCGCGGGCCGCGACGACGGGACCGAGCCCCGCCGGGGGTTCAAGCGCCGCGCCCAGGTGGTCGACAACCAGGGAGGTGCGGGAGACAGCTGTGACTCGTGTGCGTAGTGTGGTTGTTGTGAAACGAGTGGCCGCGCTCGCCCTCGCGCTCGCCCTCATCACCTGGGCGGCGCCGATGGTGCCCGACGCCCTCGCCGCCACCACCCCGAGCCACGACGACCAGGTGAACGCCGAGCTGCAGAAGCTCCAGGGTGAGATCTCCGAGTCGTACGGGGACGAGGCCCGGGTCGTAGCCGAGCTGCGGGTCAGCCAGAAGAACCGTCAGGCGCTCGATGCCAAGGTCGCCTCGCTCGACGCCGCCCTCACCAAGGCGCAGTCCGACCTCGACGGGGTGAACGCCCAGCTCGACCAGGCCACGGCGGCGGCACTGGCCGCGTCCAGCCAGGTCGATGCGGCCAAGGACCAGCTCGAGGAGCAGACCGCCCTCCTGAAGAGCCAGGCCATCACCGCCTACATCAACTTCGCCGACAAGCCCTCGATCCCCGAGGCCATCTCGGATGTCGAGGACGTCAACGAGGTGCCCCGGGTGATCGCGCTGGCCGAGGCCGTCTCCCGCAACCAGGCGCAGATCGTCGAGAAGCACCGGATCATGAGCGAGCAGTTGGCCGGGCTCGAGGCCCAGGCCAACGCGGCCAAGGACGCGGTGGCCGCCGATCGTCAGACCGTGGCCGGCAAGACGGCCCAACTGGTGGCGCAGCGGGCGGACGAGGCCTCGGCCCGGGCCGAGGCCAAGGCCGAGGAGGCGAACGAGCAGCGTCTCCTGGCCCAGATCCAGTCCAGCCGGGCGGCGGCGGAGCAGAAGGTGGCCGAGCTCCAGTCCGTCTCCGACTCGATCACCACCTATCTGCGCGGCATCCAGGCTGGGGAGGGTTCCGCACCCGCCACCATCAAGGGCTTCTTCTCCTACCCGATCGCCTCCCCGACGGTGACCAGCGAGTTCGGGTACCGGGTCGATCCGGTGCTGGACCGCCGGCTCCTGCACGCCGGCACGGACTTCGCCGGCTCGACCGGGCAGCCGATCTGGGCGGCCGCGGCCGGCAAGGTGGTGTTCGCCGGCGTCATGACCGGCTACGGCAACGTGGTCATCATCGACCACGGGCACTCGTTGGCGACCCTCTACGCCCACCAGAGCAAGGTCGGGGTCTCGGTCGGCCAACAGGTCAAGAAGGGGCAGGTCATCGGCTTCGTCGGCATGACCGGCTACGCCACCGGGCCACACCTCCACTTCGAGATCCGCGTCTACGGCGTGCCGATGAACCCGCGGAGCTATCTCTGATCCGAGGTTCTCCCGGCCGCCGGGTGCGTGAGATGGCCTTCGCCCTGCCACACTGGAGGACCCACTCGCGTCGGTAGGAGCAGCATGGCCTTCAAGGTCGGCGACCGCGTCGTGTACCCGCACCACGGGGCGGCGGTCATCAAGAAGAAGGAAACCCGCACGGTCAACGAGGAGAAGGTCGATTACTTCGTCCTGCACATGGCCCACGGCGACCTGACCCTGTCGGTTCCCGTCGACAAGGCCGACGAGGTCGGCATGCGCCCACCGATCAGCGAGGAGGACGTCGAAGACGTCCTGCGCCTGCTGGCCAAGCGGGACGTCCGCGAACCGGCCAACTGGAGCCGGCGGTTCAAGAACCACCAGGAGAAGTTGAAGTCCGGCGACGTCTACCAGGTGGCCGAGGTCGTCCGGAACCTGGCCTTGCGTGAAGCCGCCCGTGGCCTGTCGGCGGGCGAGAAGTCGATGTTGGAGCGGGCCCGGGTGATCCTGGCCTCCGAGCTCTCGATCGCCTGGGACGTCCCCGAGGAAGAGGCCGTCGAGCGCCTCGCCAAGGCACTCGTCTGACGCCAGGGCCCGGTCACCCGGGTCCGAGCTCGAGGACATCGGCCTCCATGGAGGCGACGGCGCGAGCGAGCCGGCGGGCCGCCTCGCCGAGATCGGCCGCCTCGGCGGTGGCGAACGAGAGGCGCAGCCAGCTCCGGTGGTCCGGGCCCGCGCCCACCTGGAAGGCGGCGCCGGGCACGAAGGCGACGCCCCGTTCGACGGCCATCGGGAGCAGGACCGACGCGTCGCCGCCCTCTCGCAGCCGGCCCCAGATGAACATCCCGCCGTCGGGCTCCTCGAAGGTGAGCCGCCCACCGAGGTGGCATCGGAGGGCCTCGGCCAGGGCCCGGCCGTGGCGCTTGTAGCTGTCGCGGAGCCGGTCGAGGTGGTGCTCGAGGAACCCGGGGCGGGTCAGGACCTCGTGGGCGATGCGCTGTGACAACGACGATGTGTGCAGGTCGGCCGACTGCTTCACCACCGCCAGCTCCCGGACGAGTGTCCGAGGTCCCACCGCCCAACCGACTCGCAGCCCTGGGCTCAGCACCTTCGAGGTCGTCCCGAGGGTGACCACGCGATCGGTGAGGGTGGCCAGCGGCGCGGGGGCCTCGCCCGCCCACCGCAGTTGCCCGTAGGGGTCGTCATCGAGGATCACGAAGCCGTAGCGGTCGGCCAACCGGGCCAGCTCGTGTCGCCGTTCCGCGGTCAGCGTGGCGCCCGTCGGGTTGTCGAAGTTGGCGACGACGTAGACGAGGCGCGGGCGCAGCCCGCCTGCCAACCGGTCGGCGAGCAGGTCGACGCGCAGTCCGCCACGGTCGCCCGGGATGCCCACCAGCTCGACGCCGGCCGATCGGAAAGCCTGGATGGCGCCGATGTAACCGGGATCGCTCATGACCACGGCGTCGCCCGGGCCGGAGGCGACGCGGGCTGCGAGCTCGAGGGCCTGTTGCGAACCGTTGGTGATCAGTACCTGGTCGGGATCCGCGGTCACCGGGTGACGGGCGGCGATCCACGACCGGAGCGGGGCGAAGCCCTCGGTGGGGGCGTACTGGAGCGCGTCGGGTCCTTCCTGGTCGAGGATGGTGGCGGCCGCCAGCGCGATCGCATCGACCGGGAACGAGGCCGGCGAGGGCATCCCGCCGGCCAAGGACAGGACGTCGGGACGTTCTGTCAGGGCCAGGAGGTCGCGGATCGCCGACGAGCCGATGCGGGCGGCGAGGCCGGAGGAGGGGATGTCGGCCGGGCTGAAGCGGTCGGCGGTAGTGAGGGACTTGACCATCACCTCGAATCTTGATTGAAGTGGACCAGCATGAACAGGTCCACTTCGGCGAGAGTGGACCGGTCGGCGCAGTTGCTCGACCTGGTCGACGAGATCGGCGAGTGGTGGAGCGGGAGCGGTCCGCTCTACCGGCAGCTGGCCACCGCCGTGGCCCGGGCCATCGAGCGCGGCGCCGTGGCCCACGGCGCCCGACTCCCGGCCGAGCGGTCGATGGCATCGGCGATTTCCGTGAGCCGGGGCACCGCGGTGGCGGCCTACGACCAGCTGGTGGGCGACGGTCTGGTCGAGCGGCGGCCCGGCAGTGGGACGTTCGCCGTCGGCCCCGCCGCCCTGGCGCTCCCGGTCGGACGGGAGGGCTCGTCGCTGGTGGCCCGTCTCGTCGACCGCAGCGCCGGGCCGTCAGACCTGATCGACCTGTCGATCTCCGTACTCCACGACGCCGAGGGTCTGCCCGAGGCGGCCGTCAGTACCCGGGACCTGCTCGAGGTCGCCCCCGACACCGGCTACAGCCCGTGGGGGTTGCCGGGGTTGCGGTCGGCGGTGGCCGAGCTGCTCGGCGACTGGGGCCTCCCCACGGTTCCCTCTCAGGTCGTCATCACGACCGGCGCCCAGCAGGCGATCAGCATCGCGGCGGCGTGCTGGGTCCGTCCTGGCGACCGGGTGGTGGTCGACGACCCCACCTACCCGGGTGCCGTCTCGGCGTTCACGGCGGCCGGCGCCGAACTGGTCGCCGTGCCGGTCGACGGCGGCGGCATGCGGGTCGAGCCGCTCGCCGCCGCCCTCGAGAACCGCCCCTCGCTCGTCTACGTGCAGTCCGCCCTGCACAGTCCGAGCGGCGCGGCACTGGCGGCCGGTCGGCGGCCCTCGATCGCCCGATTGGCGGCGCAAGCCCGCGTGCCCCTGGTCGAGGACGTGGCCCTCGCCGGGCTGAGCTGGTCGGCCCTGATCCCACCCATCGCCGCCGACGCCCCCCGCCAGCCGATTGCCGTCGTGGGCTCGCTCAGCAAGCTGTTCTGGGGCGGTCTGCGCATCGGCTTCGTCCGGGCACCGGAGCCGGTGGCGCTGCGCTTCGCCCGGGTCAAGGCGACGCACGATCTGGGTTCGTCGGCGGTCTCGCAGCTGCTGGCCGAGCAGCTCCTGCGGGCCCCCGACCGGGCCACGCGGGTGGCGAGCCGCAATCGCGAGCTGCAGCACCGCTACGGCGCCCTCGCCACCTCGATCCAGGAGGCGCTGCCCACCTGGAGGTGGGACGAGCCGGCCGGTGGCCTGTCGATCTGGGTCCGGCTGCCTGCCCCGGTCGCCCGGGAGCTGGCCGTGGTCGCGCTGCGGCACCGGGTGGCGGTCGCCACCGCCGACGCCCTCTCGGCGGTCGTCGCCCAGCCGCCCGGCGGCCACGGTGACCGGATCCGGCTGTCGTTCGCCGCCCCGGTCGCCGAGCTGCAGGAGGGAGTCCGCCGCCTGGCCGAGGCATGGCGGACGGTGGTCGGCTGATAACTGGGTCCCAGGCGGCGTCCCAGTGAGGTCCTTGGCCTACTGCCTTGCCATGGCGATGCGCAGTCGCTCCTCGGGATCGATGAGGTGGTCGTGGTCGTCGTCGCCGAGATCGATCTGGACCCACTTCATCTTGCCGGTGAAGCGGCTTGCCTGCGCCGTGTAGTCGGGGGTGACGGTGGTCCCCGACTCGTAGCCGATGTCGATCGTCTCGTCCGCCGAGAAGACCATCGCCTGGGTCGCTTCGACCCGGCCGCGGCCCACCGACGTGCCGTCGTAGTACAGGGTCACGTCGCCTCCCTTGGCCAGGCCGCCGGCTGCCAGCCGTTCGGCCGTCGGGTGTGACACGGCCCCCCGAAGGCGCTCGACGCCCCGAACCCGACGTCGTCCAGGAGCACGATCAACACGTTGGGAGCGCCCTCCGGGGGGAGCAACGGTTCGATCGGCGGGAACGCCGTGTCCGGATCCTTAGCGTCGTAGGTCGTCAGACCGGGCGCGGGGCGGTCCGGGATGGGCAGAACGGAGCGGGCGTGCCGGTCGGGCGCGTTCGTCACAGCGGCTCCCCGTGGTGCGTTCGGCGGATCTGTCGAGCATCATCCTTCGAGCCAGCAGGCGCAGCATCACCCCGTCAGGGTGGATCGAAGCCGCCTCGGGGTGTGTCAGCCTGACGGCGTGATCGGTCCCGAGCCCGGCCTGGAGCTGAGCGCCACGCAGGCTCGCGTGCTCGGGTCGCTGCTCGAGAAGGAGCTGACCACCCCCGACGCCTACCCGGTCACCCTCAATGCCCTGACCACGGCCTGCAACCAGACCTCCAATCGCGACCCGGTGGTTCGGTACGAGCCCTCCCAGGTCGAGACGGCGGTGTTGACGTTGAAGGCGAAGGGGCTCGCCCGAGTGGTCCACCCCGGCGCCGGCGAACGGGCGACGAAGTACCGCCAGGTGGCCGACGAGGCGCTCCGTCTGGCCGCTGCCGAGCGGGCCGTGCTGTGCGTCCTCCTGCTGCGCGGCGCCCAGACGGTGGTGGAGCTCCGGTCACGCACCCAACGGCTGCATGGGTTCGCGGGGCCCGCCGAGGTCGAGGTCGTGCTCGACGGCTTGGCGGGCCGGGAGCCGGCGCTGGTCGCCCGGGTCGACCGCGTCGCCGGTCAGAAGGAGCCCCGCTGGATCCAGCTGCTGGAGGTGGATGCCGGGGCCCGAGCGGCGGTGGGCGCTCGACCGTCCGTGGCGCCCGACCGCGGCGAAGCGGCCGACGATCTCACCGACCGCGTCGCCGCCCTCGAGCGTCGGCTGGCCGGACTCATCGAGGCGCTCGGCGATCTGGTCGAGATCCGCGATGAGGACGCCGCCGTCCGCTCTGGTCGGCTGGAAAGCTGGGACCAACAAGGAGGGTCGGGCCATGAGCACGATCGATGAGTACGAGGACGACGACGAGTTCCGACCGCTGCCGGTGGGCATGCACTACGAGCACGGCAAGGTCGTCCCCCACCTGACGGTGGCCGAACGGGTCGCCCGCGGCAAGGGGGCCCGCCGGGAGGTGCCGCGGGAGAGCCACGCCGGGTTCACGCCGGGGATGGCGAGGCCGGACCCGGTCGACCTCCTGGAGAACCAAGCCGTGAGCCGTGTGCCCGAGCTCGTACCCATCCGCTACGGCCGGATGCTCGTCTCGCCGTTCACCTTCTACCGCGGTGCCGCGCTGGTGATGGCTGCGGATCTCGCCAACACGCCACGCTCAGGTCTCATCGCCCAGATCTGCGGCGATGCCCACCTCATGAACTTCGGCGCGTTCGGCTCACCGGAGCGACGGCTCCTCTTCGACATCAACGACTTCGACGAGACGCTGCCCGGCCCGTGGGAGTGGGACGTCAAGCGTCTGGGCGCCAGCTTCGCCATCGCCGGGCGCGACAACGGCTACTCCGCCAAGGAGCGCAAGAAGGTGCTCCTCGCCCTTGTCGCCGAGTACCGGACCGCCATGCGGGAGTTCGCCGGGATGTCGAACCTCGCTGTTTGGTACTCCCACATCGAGGTCGAGCCGGTCCTCGCGCAGTTCGACAGCAACCAGGTCAGCCGCGCCGCCCGCAAACGGGCCGACGCCAACGTCGCCAAGGCCCGCACCCGTGACAGCACGCAGGCCCTCGAGAAGCTCACGACCATTGTCGACGGGGAGCGGCGCATCATCAGCGACCCGCCGCTGATCCAGCCCATCGAGGAGCTCGGGAACGGGATGGAGCGGGACGAGCTGATGGACATGCTCCGGGTCATGGTGCGCGGCTACCGGCGCACCTTGCAGAGCGACCGGCGCCACCTGCTCGAGGACTTCCGGCTGGTCCACGCGGCGCGCAAGGTCGTCGGGGTTGGAAGCGTCGGCACCCGGGCCTGGATCCTGCTGCTCTTCGGCCGGGACGAGACCGATCCCCTCTTCCTGCAGGCCAAGGAGGCCCAACCGTCGGTGCTCGAGGAGTTCGTCGGCGCCAGCCGGCAGACCTCGCACGCCGAGCGGGTGGTCCACGGGCAGCACCTCATGCAGGCCGGCAGCGACATCTTCATGGGCTGGCAGCGGGTCGACGGCTTCGACGGGGTCCAGCGCGACTTCTACATCCGTCAACTGCGCGACTGGAAGGGCTCCGCGCTCGTCGAGCTCATGGAACCTCCCGTCATGACCTTCTACGCCCGGATCTGCGCCCGGACGCTGGCCCGGGCCCACGCCCGATCCGGTGACCGCATCGCCATCGCTGCCTACCTCGGGGGGACCGAGGTCTTCGATCAGGCGATCGCCGAGTTCTCGGAGGCGTACGCCGACCAGAACGAACGGGACTACGACGCCCTCGTGCGGGCCGACAAGGAAGGGCGGATCAGCGTCCAGCGCGGTCTCTGAGGTCCCTGGGTCCGGGAGGACTACCCAAGAACCTGGTTCTTTCGTGGAGCTGGAGGGAATCGAACCCTCGTCCGTCGGACGGGAACCGTGCGCGCTACGACCGTTCCCGAGGCCGTGGCTCACGGTCGCCACCTCGCCGGGTCGAGTGGGCCCGAGGGCCCTCCGCCTGGTCTTTCCCGGGTGTCAGCGTTCTTTCACGCCGTCAGCTGGTCTCTCCCCGCTGTCCTCCACCGCTTCTGTTGCCAGGCTGCGGTGGACAGGCCCCGCGTGCCATTGCTGGTCGCGATTTCTCTCGTATCACCTAGTCCGAAGATCAGGCGGCGAGAGCAACACGCTCGTTGGCGGTTGTTTTTTTGCCCCGTTTAAGGAGTCTGAGCAACTCCGGTCGCACGTACGACTACCGGCACCAACGTCGAAACCGATCAGCCCCTTACGTCACCAAGGCTAGTGCCAACGGGCCCCCGGTGTGCCGGTCCGGCGCAGGAGCGCTCAGTCGGGGCGCCGGGCGCGGGCCAGCGAGCGGTCGGCGTCGCGGGCGGCGTCGCGGGCGGCGATGGCCGCTCGCTTGTCGTAGCTCTTGCGGCCCCGCCCGACGCCGATCTCGATCTTCGCCCGCCCGTCCTTGAAGTAGAGCGACAGCGGCACGAGCGAGAGCCGCTCCTTCTCGAGGCGAAGCCGCAGCCGCTCGATCTCGTCCTTGCGCAACAGCAGCTTGCGATCGCGGTCGGGGAGGTGGCCGCCCACGCCGAAGGCGTGGCTGTACGGCGAGATGTGCAGGCTGAGGAGCCAGACCTCGCCGGCGATGATCCGGGCGTGGGCGTCGCTGAGCTGCACCTTCGCCTCCCGCAGCGACTTGACCTCGCTGCCCCGCAGCACGATCCCGCACTCGATGGTGTCGAGGATCTCGTAGTCGCGGCGAGCCTGGCGGTTGGTGGCGACGGGTCGTGACGTGGCCTTCGATCCCGGTTTCGTCGTCAGAGCGGCCACAGGTCGCGACGGTACTGTCGGCGGGTGCTGGCGCTGTCCCGCGATCTCTGGCTGGCGATGGTGGCCCACGCCCTCGGTGGCTTCCCCGACGAGGCCTGCGGCCTGCTGGCCGGACCGTCCGGGAGTGGCGCCGTCACCGAGTTCGTGCCCTGCGTGAACGCCGACCAGTCGAGCCGCACGTTCTCCCTCGGCCCCGACGCGTGGGCGGCGATCGACGAGCTCGACGGCCGAGGGCTCGAGGTGGCGGCCGTCGTGCACTCCCACACCCACACGGAGGCGTATCCGTCGCCGACGGACGTGACCCAGGCCGCCAACCCGTTCATCGGCGGTTGGCGGTGGGTGCTGGTGTCCCTGAAGCACGCCGAACCGGTGATCCGCTCCTATCGGATCGAGGGTGAGCTCGTCACCGAGGAGCCAGTGGAGCTCGTCGGCGAGGCGGTGGCGCCAGGGGGCGACGCCCAACGAGAGCGGTAGGATCCTGACCAAATCGGTCAGGTTTCGTCAGCGGGGCCCCACGCGGCCAAACTCTCGGATCCACATCGCGCCGTCGTCCGCACCTGCACGTCAACCGAGCCCCAGGAGGGTCCTGTGACCGCCACCGTCCGTCTCCCCACCATCATGCGCAGCAACGCCGGCGGGCAGACCGAGGTCACCGTGGAGGGCGCCACCATCGGCGAGGTGGTCGACGACCTGATCCGCCAGTTCCCCGGCACCGCCACCCACCTGCGGGCCCCCGACGGTGGCGTGCACAAGTTCGTCAACCTCTACCTGAACGACGAGGACGTCCGCTACCTGCAGAAGCTCGACACGCCGGTGGGCGAGGGCGACAAGATCTCGATCCTCCCGGCCGTCGCCGGCGGCGCGTAGTGCCGGTGGTCGGGTCGGTGCTCGACCTCATCGGCAACACGCCGATGGTCGACATCTCGGCGCTCAGCCCCAACCCGGACGTCCGCATCGTCGCCAAGCTCGAAGGCGCCAACCCGGGCGGTTCGGTCAAGGACCGGGCCGCGCTCTACATGATCAACGAGGCCGAGCAGGACGGTCGGCTGAAGCCGGGCCAGACGATCCTCGAGTCGTCGTCGGGCAACACCGGCATCGCCCTGGCCATGATCGCCAAGGTCAAGGGCTATCCCTTCAAGGTGGTCCTGCCCGAGAACGTCTCCGTCGAGCGGCGCCAGGCCCTCGAGGTGTGGGGAGCCGAGATCATCGACTCGCCGGGCAGCGAGGGCTCGAACGGGGCGATGCGCCGGGCCAAGGCGATCGTGGCCGAGCACCCTGACTGGTTCTTCCCCTACCAGTACGGCAACCCGGCCAACCCGAGGGCCCACTACGAGGGCACCGGACCGGAGATCTGGCGCGACTGCCCGGAGATCACCCACTTCATCGCCGGGCTGGGCACGGCGGGAACGCTCATGGGCACCGGCCGGTTCCTGCGGGAGCGCAAGCCCGAGGTCCAGATCTGGGCCATCGAGCCGCCGGCGGGCGAGCTGGTCGACGGTCTGAAGAACATCGACGAGGGGTTCGTCCCGGAGGTGTTCGAGGACAACGACGGCTACGAGCTGCTCGACCGCCGCATCATCGTGCGGCCCCGGGAGTCGATCGAGTGGCTCCGGCGCATGACCGAGGTGGGTCTCTTCGTCGGCATCTCCTCCGGGGCGATCATGGCCGGCGCCGCGAAGTGCGCCTCCGAGATCGAGCGGGGCGTCATCGTCACCATCGTCTGTGACGGCGGGTGGAAGTACCTCTCCACTGAGGCCTGGACGTTGCCCATCGACGAGGTGGTCGACCGGGCCACCCGGATCATCTATTTCTGACGACGTCTACCCTCCGGCCGTGACAGAGCGCCGGGCCGTGGTGGTGGGTGCCTCGCTGGCCGGCGTACGGGCCGTCCAGGCCCTTCGGTCGAACGGGTTCGAAGGCGCCATCAGCCTGATCGGCGCCGAGGCACACCTCCCCTACGACCGGCCGCCCCTGTCGAAGGAGATCCTGGCCGGCAAGTGGGACGAGGCCATGATCGAGCTCGCCCCGGCTGAGGTCCTCCACGGCCTCGAGCTCGACCTGCAGCTCGGCCGCCGGGCCGTGGGGGTCGACCTCGCGGCGCGGGAGCTCCACCTCGACGCCGGCGAGCCACTCGGCTTCGACGAGCTGGTGGTGGCCACCGGCTCCGCTCCCCGCCGGCTGCCGAGTCAGCCGCTGATGGAGGGCATCCACCTGCTGCGCACCCTCGACGACGCCCGCTCCCTGCGTGCCGCCCTGTCGGAGGCTCCCCGGGTGGTCGTGGTCGGGGCTGGCTTCATCGGGTCCGAGGTGGCGGCCACGGCCCGCTCCCAAGGGTTGGAGGTGACCGTGCTCGAGGCCTTGCCGGTGCCCCTCGAGCGGGCGTTGGGGCCCGAGATCGGCCCAGCCGTCGCCGCGCTGCACGTCGACCACGGCGTGCGCCTCGACGTCAACGCGATGGTCGACCGCTTCGAGGGCACCACCCGGGTGGAGCAGGTCGTGCTGGCCGACGGGACCCGAATCGACGCCGACCTCGTCGTGGTCGGCGTGGGCACGGTCCCGGCCGTCGCCTGGCTGGAGGGCTCGGGCGTCACGCTGGCCGACGGTGTCGTCTGCGACGAGTCGTGCCGGGCCCTCGGCCCGGACGGCCGGCCCCTCGTCGGAGTTTGGGCCGCCGGCGACGTCGCCCGCTGGCCGAACCCCCTCTTCGGGGAGGTGATGCGGCTGGAGCACTGGGACAACGCCGCCGGTCAGGGAGCGGCGGTCGGCAAGTCGATCGCCACCGGGGAGGCGACGCCGTTCGGACCGGTTCCGTTCGTCTGGTCGGAGCAGTACGAGGCAATGATCCAGGTCCTCGGGCGTCCCCATCCGGATGACCGAGTGCACGTTGCCATCGGCTCGATCGAGGACCGCTCCTTCGTGGCACTGTTCGAGCGCGACGGGCTCCTGTCGGCCGTCATCGGCATGAACGACAGCCGAAGGACCATGCGCTTCAAGGCGATCCTGCGGGGGCGACCGTCCATCGAGGTGGCCGAGGCGGCCGCTGCCGCCCTGGCATGAGTCGACCCGTGGGCGCGGCGGCCACGTCGGAGGCCGACCTTGAACGGCCGATCGGGATGTTCGACAGCGGCTTCGGGGGCTTGACGGTGGCACGGGCGTTGATCGACCTGTTGCCCGACGAGGATCTCGTGTACCTGGGCGACACCGGCCGCTACCCCTATGGGCCGCGGCCGTTGGGCGAGGTGCAGGGCTTCGCCCGGGAGATCGCCCGGTTCCTCGTCGACGAGCACGATGTGAAGCTCCTCGTGGTGGCCTGCAACACCGCCACGGCCGCCGCTCTCGACGTGCTCCGGGACGAGCTCCCGATCCCCGTGGTCGGCGTGATCGACCCGGGCGTGAGGGCCATGGCCCGGGCCACCCGCACCGGCCGGGTGGGTGTGATCGGCACGATCGGCACGATCGCATCGGGCGCCTACCAACGGGCCGTGTCCGACCTGCACCTGGGCATCGAGCTGTCGTGCGCGGCCTGTCCCGGCTTCGTGGAGTTCGTCGAGCGGGGCGAGACCGGCGGCGACCAGGTGCGGGTGTTGGCCGAGCGCCTCCTCGCCCCGGTCGTCGAGGGGGACGTCGACACCCTGCTCCTGGGCTGCACGCACTACCCGTTCCTCGCCCGTACGATCGGCGACGTGATGGGCCGGGACGTGGTGCTCGTGTCCTCGGCCGACGAGACGGCCTTCGAGGTCCATGCGCTCCTCGGTCGCCTCGGCCTGCGTCGCGACCGACCCGGGCCCGGTGCCCTCGGAGCGGGCCGTGGTCGGCACCGGTTCCTCTCGTCGGGAGAGGTGGGTTGGTTCCGTGACCTCGGTCGACGGCTGCTCGGGCCCGAGCTCGGCGACGTCGGAAGCGTGACGTGGAGCTGACCGTCCTCGGCTGCACCGGTTCGTACCCCGGTCCGGGCGACGTCTGCAGCGGGTACCTGGTCGAAGGGGGAGGGGTGCGGCTCTGGCTCGACTGCGGGCCCGGCACGCTGGCCCGGCTCCAGGACCACTGCGACCTCGACGAGCTGGACGGGGTCGTCGTGACCCACTCCCACCCCGACCACTGGAGCGACGTGGCGTCCTGGCACATCGCCGTGCGCTACCTGCGCAAGCGGGTCGGTGTGCCCGTCTTCTCACCGGAGAGGGTGCGAGAGCTGGTCGAGGGGATCAACGGGGGCATCGGCAAGGAGGCCGACTGGGCGGTGGTGGCCACCGGCGACCGGGTTTCCCTCGGCGGGCTGGCCCTGACGTTCTCCCGGACCGACCACGGTCCCGAGACCCTGGCGGTGCGCATCGACGAGCACGGTGGCGGCTCGCTGGCCTACTCGGCCGACACTGGGCCCGACTGGTCGCTCGACCGGCTGGGGGCCGGCATCGATCTGGCCCTGTGCGAGGCGTCGCTCACCTCGACCCAGGAGCGCACGGTGCAGCACCTGAGCGCCCGCCAGGCCGGAGAGCTGGCCCGCCAGGCCGGCGTCGGTCAGCTCGTCGTCACCCACTTCCCGCCCGGGGTCGATCCCGGCCGCCAGCAGGCCGATGCGGCCGAGGCGTTCGGCGCCCCCGTGGGCCTCGCCTCCCGAGACGCCCACTTCACGGTCTGATCCGGCCTGAGGCAGTCTGATCGACCTGTCCACCGAGAGAGCAGGCGAGATCTGATGCCAGACAGCCCGACCACCCGTGCCGCCACCCGACCCGACGGGCGCGCCGCCGACGAGCTCCGGCCGGTGTCCTTCGAGCGGGACTTCACCGAGTTGGCGGCCGGCTCGGTCCTCGTCTCCTTCGGCCGGACCCGGGTGCTGTGCACCGCTTCCGTTGACGAGGACGTGCCCCGCTGGTTGCGGGGAACGAAGCGGGGGTGGGTGACCGCCGAGTACTCGATGTTGCCGGGTTCGTCGCCCGAACGGGTCGACCGGGAGGCCGCCAAGGGCAAGCAGTCCGGCCGCACCCAGGAGATCCAGCGGCTGATCGGGCGGGCCCTGCGGTCGGTGACCGACCTGACGGCCATGCCGGAGACCCAGATCATCGTCGACTGCGACGTCCTCCAAGCCGACGGCGGGACCCGCACCGCGTCGATCTGCGGCGGCTACCTCGCCCTGCACGACGCCTTGACCCGCACGGTCGGCGCCGGCCGGCTCGCTCGTCATCCCCTCCTCGACGAGTGCGCAGCGGTCTCGGTCGGTGTCGTCGACGGCGTCCCGGTCCTCGACCTGCCCTACGTGGAGGACTCCCGGGCGGAGACCGACATGAACGTCGTGATGACCGGACGGGGCGGCTTCGTCGAGGTGCAGGGCACCGCCGAAGGAGCGCCGTTCACGCGCGGCGAGCTCGATGCCCTCCTCGGACTGGCGGAGAAGGGCATCACCGAGCTGGTCGCCCTCCAACGCGAGCTCCTGGCCGAGCCCCCGGCGCCCCGATGAGCCGCAGCTCCGTTCGCAGCGTGTCGCCCGGACCGAGGCCGTGAAGCTCGTCCTCGCCACCGGCAACGCCGGCAAGGCGGCTGAGATCGAGGTGCTGCTGGGCGAGGTGTCCGGCGTGGCGCTGGTCCCGCGCCCGCCGGAGGTGCCGGAGCCCGTCGAGGACGGCGAGACCCTCGTCGACAACGCCCGCATCAAGGCCCGGGCGTTGATGGCCGCCACGGGCGAGGCGGCCGTGGCCGACGACACGGGCCTCGAGGTCGACGCCCTCAACGGCGCCCCGGGTGTCTACACCGCCCGCTACGCCGGGCCGGACGCCACGTACGACGACAACATCTTCAAGCTCCTCGATGCCTTGGGCGACACGGAGGACCGCACCGCCACGTGGCGCACGGTGGCCTTCGTGGCCCGACCCGACGGGTCCGAGACCTGGGCCGAGGGGACCTGCTCGGGCGTGATCACCCACGAGAAGCGGGGCGCAGCCGGCTTCGGCTACGACCCCATCTTCGTCCCGGACGAGGGGGACGGGCGCACCTTCGCCGAGCTCTCGGTGGCGGAGAAGAACGCGGTGTCGCACCGAGGCCGCGCCTTCCAGGCCCTCGCCCTGCTCCTGGATCAGCCCGGTTCCCCGTAGCGTCTGGCCGGTGAACTGGGAGACGGACGGCTTCGAGCGATCGCTCACCGCCGCGTCCGCGGCCACCGTCACCGCCTACCTGCGAGACCTGGCGGCCTTCGTCGAGTGGGCCGAGCGGGCCTCGATCGACGGGCCGGACCAGGTCGACCGCCGGGTGTTGCGCCGCTACCTGGCCTACCTGGGCACCCGTCGGTACGCCAAGCGAACCATCGCCCGGAAGGCGTCCTCCCTGCGCCGCTACTTCGGCTGGCTGGTCCGGTCCGGCCGCCTCCCGATCGACCCGTCGTCCGGGCTCTCGGCTCCGTCCGGCGAGGGCCGCCTGCCGCGGGTACTGCGCGAAGAGGAGCTCGACGTTCTCCTCGACGCGCCGCCGGCACGGGCCACGCAAGGACCCGAGGCGATCCGGCACCGCGACGACGCCGTCCTCGAGATCCTCTACGGCTCGGGGCTGCGCGTCGCCGAGCTGTGCGGGCTCGACTGGGACGACGTCGACCTGCGCCGGGGCCTGGTCACGGTGTGGGGGAAGGGCTCCAAGCAGCGTCAGGTCCCCGTCACGCCGGCCGCGATCGCGGCGCTCGCCCGCTGGGAAGCGGCCCGGAGCGACCTGGTCGGCGACGACTCACCCGCGGCCGCGGTGTTCCTCAACACCAGGGGCCGCCGTCTGGGCCAGCGTGACGTCCGGCGCCTCCTCGACCGGCGGGCATCCTCGCCGACGCACCCGCACGCCCTCCGCCACACCTTCGCCACCCACCTCCTCGACGGTGGTGCCGACCTGCGGATCGTCCAGGAGCTGCTCGGGCACGCCGACCTGGCCACCACCCAGCACTACACTCATGTGAGCAAGGAGCGATTGAGGTCCGTCTACCAAGCGGCCCACCCCCGAGCTCGCCACGCCGACCCCGTGTCGCCGGAGATGACAAGGCGCTGATGGAACTCGACGACCCGGGTGATCTGGAGGCCCTCTGGCGGAGCTTCAAGGAGTCGGGTGATGCCGCGCAGCGCGACACGCTGATCATCCACTACTCGCCCCTCGTCAAGTACGTGGCCGGTCGAGTGGCAGTGGGTCTGCCGCAGAGCGTCGAGCAGGCCGACCTCGTCAGCTACGGGATCTTCGGTCTGATCGACGCCATCGAGAAGTTCGACCTGGAGCGGGGCTTCAAGTTCGAGACCTACGCCATCCCGCGCATCAAGGGCGCCATCATCGACGAGCTGCGGTCCATCGACTGGGTGCCGCGCTCCGTTCGCTCCAAGTCGCGTGCCCTCGAGCGGGCCTACGCCAAGCTCGAGTCGGAGCACCACCGGTCGCCCACCGATGCGGAGCTGGCCGAGGAGCTCGAGTGGACCGACGCCCAGCTCCAGCAGACGCTCGGGCAGATCTCTTTCATCGGTGTCGTGGCCCTCGACGAGATGCTGTCGGGCGGGGCGGGGGACCGGGGTGACGCCGTCACGCTCGGCGACACCGTCGCAGATGCCCGGCCGGGACCGGTCGCCACCTTCGAGGTCGAGGAGATGCGTCAGCTCCTCGCCTCGGCCATCAACGACATGCCCGAGCGGGAGAAGATCATCCTCACGCTCTACTACTACGAGGGCCTGACGTTGGCGGAGATCGGCGAGGTGCTCGGCGTCACCGAGAGCCGGGTCTGTCAGATCCACACGAAGTCGGTCATCCACCTCCGGGCCAAGCTCTCCGCCAGCGAGCGTGAGCCGGCGTGACCGGCCGCTAGCTTTCCCACCTCGCCCTCCCGGTTCCCGGGAGCGCCACCAGCCTCACCCTTCCCCCTCGTCGTTCCTTCGTCGAGGGGTGTGCCGTGCGGGTGCGGATGGTCGTCGTGGTGGTCGTGCTGGTGCTCGAGCTCGGCCAGGGCTTGCCGGTGGTGGCGGCTACGGCCGCGGGTTCGGCGACAGCCGCGGGCGGGGTGCGCTACCTCCCGCCCGTGCCGGGGTCGGTGGTCGACCCCTGGCGGCCGCCCTCGACGCCCTATGGCGCCGGCAACCGTGGCATCGATCTGGATGCGGAGCCCGGCGAGGCGGTGCGGGCCTCGGCCGACGGTGAGGTGGTCTTCGCCGGGTCGATCGCCGGGAGCGTCGACGTCGTGGTTCTGCACGCTGACGGGCTGCGCACCACCTACGCCTTCCTGGCCACGGCGACGGTCCTGCGCGGCCAGCACGTCCGCCAGGGCGACGTGGTGGGCACGGCCGCCGGTCCGGTGCACTTCGGCGTGCGGGCCGGCGACGAGTACCTCGACCCGACCGCGCTCCTCTTCGGTCCGCCGGCGGTCCACCTGGTGGCCGACCGCGACCGCCGCCCCCAGAGCGAGGAGGGCGAGCGGCGGGGGGTCCTGAGCTTCCTGTCGGGCTTCGCGCACGTCAGCGCAGCGGCGGCGACCTGGGCGGCGGGCGCGCTCGGTCAGGGCGTCGAGGTCGGCGACGACCTGGTCGAGTGGACGGCCCGGGCCGGCTGGACGGAGGCCGAGCACCGGCTCGAGTCGCTGGTCGGCACCGCCCAGCTGGCCCTGCAGTACCTGAAGCAGCCCGTCGAGCTGCTCGTCGCCCTGCGACAGATGGCGGCCTACCTCGCCAGCCAGGCGGGCTGCACCCCGGCCGATCGACCACCCCCGCCGCGGAGCGGCCGGCGCATCGCCGTGCTGGTCGGCGGGCTGGACCTCGAGGGGGGTCCGGCGGCGATCACCCGTCTCGACACCCGGGCGCTGGGCTATGCCGACGCCGACGTGGCCGAGTTCTCCTATGCCGGTGGGGAGGTGGCCGGCGCCCGGTCGGTCGCACACGTGCCGACCACCGGCGGCTACACGCCACGAGACGCCGATCGTGACCTCGAGGCGTCAGCCGACCGGCTGCGCAAGCTGGTGGCCGACGTGCGGGCTGCCGATCCGGGCGTGCCGATCGACGTGATCGCGCACGGAACCGGCGGCCTGGTGGCGAGGGCCGCGCTGGCCGGCGGGTCCGACGTCGATCCTTCGGTGGCGAACCTGATCACCATCGGGTCACCGCACAGCGGGGCCGATCTGGCCACCGGGGTGGCGTGGGTGTCCTCGTCGGGTACCGGCGGCCTGGTCGCCGCCGGCGTCGGCGCCCTCACCGGCGAGGACCTGTTCTCGCCGGCCGCCCACCAGCTGGTCGAGGGCTCGCCGTTCCTGAAGAAGATCGCCGACGAGGGGGTGGCCGCCGGCCGGGTCACCTCGATCGCCGGCGCCGGCGACCTGGTGGTGACGGCCAACCACAGCGAGCTCGACGGTGCCGTCAACGTCCTGGTACCGGGTGCGCCCGGGCCGAACGTGCATGCCGGACTGGCCGGATCGGCCGGCGTCCAGAGGGAGGTCGCCCTGGCCCTGGCCGGCGTCGGACCCACCTGCCGGTCCCTGTGGGTCTCCATGGCCGAGGTCGTGGCCGAGACGACCGCCGAGGACGCCATCGGGGCCCGGGCGGGGGCGGCGGGGTTCGGCGCCGATCGTGAGATCGGTGCCGCCACCGTGCCGGCGGCCGACGCCGTCGGAGCCACTGGTTGAGCCCGGTGTCGGCGCCCCACCGACCAGACCGGCCCGCCCGACCGCCGAACCCGGTGCGTGAGACGCCAAAGCCTGGTGTGACGCGCACCCGGTTCGGCGGCGCCGCGGGCGGAGAGCATCTGCGGGTCGCCGATCGGCGGGCCGCACCGCTACCCTTCCCAGGCCTTCGGCGACCGCCGGAGTCCCGCACTTCGCGGGAACCCTGCACCATCCGCCGGCGTCGACCCGCGGTCATCCCACCTCGGTGGGGTGCGACGCCCGGTTCCACAACCGTCGGGGAGGACACGATGGCGCCCGTCGTCACCATGAAGCAGCTCTTGGAAGCCGGTGTCCACTTCGGGCACCAGACCCGCCGTTGGAACCCGAAGATGAAGCGGTTCATCTACGGCGAGCGCAACGGCATCTACATCATCGACCTGCAGCAGACGCTGCAGCGGATCGAGAAGGCCTACACGTTCACGCGTGACCTGGTGGCCGACGGCGGCGAGGTCCTCTTCATCGGGACCAAGAAGCAGGCCCAGGACCCGATCCGCGAGGCGGCGATCGGCTGCGGTATGCCGTACATCAACGAGCGGTGGCTCGGCGGCATGCTCACGAACTTCACCACCATCAGCGGCCGAGTGAAGAAGATGCAGGAGTTCCAGCGGATGCGGGCCGTAGGCGACTTCGACGCCATGCCCAAGAAGGAGGCGCTCCTGGTCTCCCGCGAGCTGGAGAAGCTCGAGCGGAACCTGGGCGGCATCCGCGAGATGGCCCGGTTGCCCGACGCGGTGTTCATCATCGATACCAAGAAGGAACACATCGGCGTCGTCGAGGCCAACAAGCTGAAGATCCCGGTCGTGGCGGTGGTCGACACCAACTGCGACCCCGACGTCATCGACTACGTCATCCCCGGCAACGACGACGCCATCCGGGCCGGCACGCTGATGTGCCGGATCATCAGCGACGCCGTCAAGGAGGGTCGCTACATCGCCGAGCGGCGTGGGACCGCCAAGCCCGCGCCGGTGTCGCTGACGCCCGAGCAGGAGGCCGACCGCGCCCGCCAGCAGGCCGCCGCCCGCAACGCCGCCGCTACCGCCGCGGCGGAGCGTGAGGCCCGCATCGCGGCCACGGCCGCCTCGCCGGCCGAGGGCGGCGCCGTCGACGAGACGGCCGAGAGCGAAGAGGCGCCGGCCGGTGCTCTCGCCAGCGACGAGGCGCTCCAGGCCCTGGCCGCCGGCGGGACGGGCTCGGCGGAGCCCGTCGCCGCGGAATCGTCAGCCAGCGAGCCTGCCGCCGCCGAATCAGTCGCCACCGAGTCCAGCAACGAGCAGGAGTAGCAAGCATGTCCGGGTTCAGCGCCGCCGATGTCAAGAAGCTGCGAGACGCCACCGGCGTCGGGATGATGGACGCCAAGCGGGCGCTCACCGAGAACGGGGGCGACTTCGACGCGGCCGGGAAGTGGTTGCTCGAGGCCGGCCTCGCCAAGTCGGCCGAGCGATCCGACCGTGAGAACAGCGAGGGCCTGATCGCCCTCGGTCGCGCCGGTCGCGCCGCTTCTCTCGTCCAGTTGAAGTCCGAGACCGACTTCGTGGCCAAGAGCCCGGACTTCGTCGCCCTCGCCCAGGGGATGGCGGACGCGGTGGCGGCCGACGGCCCCGACGCCATCGCCGGCTTCCAGGACCGCCTCGACGAGCTCAAGGTGTCCCTCAAGGAGAACATCGACGTCGGCAAGGTGGTCCGCATCGACCCCGCCCCCGGCTCCGGGTTCGACGCCTACCTCCACGTCCAGAACGGGCGTGGTGTCAACGGCGTGCTCGTCGAGCTGGAGGGTGCCGACGACGCCGTCGCCCACGAGGTCGCCCTCCACATCTCCTTCAGCCGGCCGTCGGTGCTGTCGCGCGACGAGGTGCCCGCCGACGCCGTCGCCCAGCAGCGCGAGATCCTGGAGAACCAGACCCGCAACGAGGGCAAGCCCGAGCAGGCCCTACCGAAGATCGTCGAGGGCAAGCTGGGCGGCTGGTTCAAGCGGGTCGGTTCCAAGGGGATCCCCGGTGGCGTCCTGCTCGAGCAACCCTGGGTCCACGACGAGAAGCAGACCGTGGCGGCCGCGCTCGGGTCGGCCAGGGTCGTTGCGTTCGCCCAAGCCGAGATCGGTTAGTCCGCCTTGACGACGGCTCCCGCGCCGCGCTGGCGTCGCGTCGTCCTCAAGCTCTCGGGCGAGGCGTTCGCCGACGCCTCCGGCTACAGCATCAACGGCGACGTCGTCTTCCAGGTCGCCCGGGAGGTCGTCGAGGTCCGTCAGGAGCTCGACGTCGACGTGGCCGTCGTCGTCGGCGGCGGCAACATCTGGCGGGGGCTGACCGGCGCTGGCGCCGGGATGGACCCAGCCCAGGCCGACTACATGGGGATGCTGGCCACGGTCATCAACGCGCTGGCGCTCCAGGACGCCCTCGAGCGCCTCGAGCAACCGACCCGCGTCCAGACGGCCCTGGCCATCTCGCAGGTGGCCGAGCCCTACATCCGCCGTCGGGCGATCCGCCACCTGGAGAAGGGACGGGTCGTGATCCTCGCCGGCGGCACGGGCAACCCGTTCTTCACCACCGACACCACGGCGGCGCTTCGGGCCGCCGAGATCGACGCCCAAGCCGTGCTCAAGGGCACCCACGGGGGCGTCGACGGGGTGTACACGTCCGATCCCCGCCTCGATCCGACCGCCACCCGGCTCGACACGATCACCTACATGGACGTCCTCAACCGGGGTCTGCGGGTGATGGACTCGACGGCTATCACCTTCTGCATGGACAACGCCCTGCCGATCGTGGTCTTCGACCTCCTCGAGCCGGGCAACATCCGCCGTGTCCTGCTGGGACAGGAGGGGATCGGTACCCTGGTCCGGTGACCGAGCTCGTCGACGTCGTCCTCACGGAGGCGGCGGAACGGATGGACAAGGCGGTCGAGCACGCCCAGGTCGAGTTCGCCGGCGTGCGCACCGGCCGGGCCAGTCCGGCCTTCGTCGAGAAGCTGTCGGTCGACTACTACGGCAGCAACGTGCCCCTCCAGCAGCTGGCCGGCTTCAGCGTGCCCGAGGCCCGCATGCTCGTGATCCAGCCGTACGACGCCGGGAGCATCAAGGCGATCGAGAAGGCCATCCAGCACTCGGACCTGGGTCTCAACCCGAGCAACGACGGCAAGGTGATCCG
>DASXLH010000323.1:0-1947 GCA_036496335.1 Acidimicrobiales bacterium | reverse complement strand
CCTGGTGAAGCGGTACGGCCGTCGCGAGGCCGTCCGCGGCATCGACCTCCGCGTGTACCGGGGAGAGATCTTCGCCTTCCTCGGTCCGAACGGCGCCGGCAAGACCACCACCGTGGAGATGCTCGAAGGCTTCCGGGCCCGCACCGCCGGCGACGTCCGTGTCCTCGGCGTCGACCCGGCCGAGGCCGGCCCCGATTGGCGGGACCGGGTGGGAGTCGTCCTCCAGGAGTCCGAACCCGAGCCGGGCCTGTCAGTCCGGGAATGTCTCGCCCTCTACGCCGGCTACTACCGGGCGCCGCGCGACATCGACGACACCATCGCCCTCGTCGGCCTGCAAGAGAAGGGCGACACGCTGGCCGCCCACCTCTCCGGCGGCCAACGCCGTCGCCTCGACGTCGCCCTCGCCCTCATCGGCGACCCCGACATCGTGTTTCTCGACGAGCCGACGACCGGTTTCGATCCGTCCGCCCGCCGGGCCGCGTGGGAGGTGATCGCCGGTCTCCGCCAGCTTGGCAAGACCGTCTTCCTGACCACCCATTTCATGGACGAGGCCGAGTATCTGGCCGACCGCATCGCCGTGCTCTCCGGCGGGCGCATCGTCGCCGAAGGCGCCCCGAAGACGCTCGGAGGGCGGGACCGGATGACCGCCACCATCCGCTTCACCCTCCCCGACCGGCTCGCCGTGGGCGACCTGCCCGCCAGCCTCTGCCGGCTCGCCGAGCCGACTGAGCTCGCCGACGACGGCACTACCTGCTTGCGCAGCGAGAACCCCCTCGTCGACATCCAGCAGCTGGCCGACTGGGCCATGCGACGGGGTGTCGACCTGCGCGACCTCGAGGTGCGGCGGCCGACCCTCGAAGACGTCTACCTCGAACTCACCGCCCCCGCCGCCGTCGCCGTCGCCAAGGAGTCCCGATGACCGCTCACCCGTCCCAGCTCTCCCAGTTCTCCCGGTTCGCTGCCCACCAGTTCCGCTACGACCTGCGGGCCTTCTTCCGCAACCGTCAATCCCAGTTCTTCACGCTCGCTCTGCCCGTCCTGTTCCTGATCATCTTCGCCTCCGTGTTCGGCGGCCAGACCGTCAAGGTCGCCGGCGGGCAGATCGACACGTCCATCTCCTACGTGCCCGGGATCATGGCGCTGGGCATCATCGCCGCCGCCTTCATCAACCTGGTCATCTCCGTCACCGCCCAGCGCGAGACCGGCGTGCTCAAGCGTCGCCGGGCCACGCCCGTCCCGGCCGGCGCGATCATCGCCGGGCGCGCCCTCACCGCCGTCGTCACCGCGCTCGCCATCGCCGCCGTGCTCCTCGCCGTCGGCTGGGCCGCCTTCGGCGCGCACGTCCCGGCCCGGACTGCGCCCGCCCTCGCCCTCACCGTCGTCGTCGGGGCCGTCTCGTTCTGCTGCCTCGGCTACGCCCTCGCCTCGGTCATCCGCGATCAGGACTCGGCCCAGCCCGTCACCCAGGCGGTGATGCTGCCGCTCTACTTCATCTCCGGCGTGTTCGTCGCCTCCTCCGTGCTGCCGCACTGGCTCATCGACGTGGCCAGCCTCTTCCCCGTCCGCCACCTCGCGGCCGCTCTTCTCGCCGCCTACAACCCGCACAGCCACGGCGCCGGCCTGGCCGTCACCGACCTGCTCATGGTCGCCGCGTGGGGGGTCGCCGGCCTGGTGATCGCCCTCCGCCGCTTCAGCTGGAACCCCCTCGGCCGCTGAACCATCCGTCCCCGCCGTCTGAAGACAAAGGAGATCACCATGGCCACCGAAACCCAGACCACCCTCGGCGACTGCCCGAAGCACGGAGAAGTGGCAGCGACTCGAGAGCTGCCCCGGGTCACGTTCCCGCCCCTGATCACCGCCATCCGCCGCTCCGCGGCCAAGCGCCGCCTTCCGTACCGCTGCCCGACCTGCGGCGCGGCCGTTGCAACCGACTGAGCCCGTGTTGTC
>DASXLH010000322.1:0-5112 GCA_036496335.1 Acidimicrobiales bacterium | reverse complement strand
CTCGTTGGTGTTGAGCCGCACCGGGACGTCGACCTGGGGCGAGTGATAGCCCTCGAGCAGGACGAGGTCGGGGCGCACCCGGGGGCGGGTCATGGGGCCTCCGTGGCCGGCTCGAACCTGGCCCGCACGGACTCGGCGTGGGTGACCAGGCCCTCGGCCTCGGCCAGGGCGATGACATGGGGGGCGACCCGGGCGAGGGCGTCCCGGTCGAGGGTGACCACGTGGACATGCTTGCGGAAATCGTCGACCCGCAACGCACCGGCGAACCGCGCCGACCCGTTGGTGGGCAGCACGTGGTTCGGCCCGGCCAGGTAGTCGCCGACCGAGGCCGGCGACCACGGCCCGCAGAACACGGCGCCGGCGTGTCGGACGAGGGGCAGGAGGGCCTCGGGATCGGTGGTCAGCAGCTCGAGGTGCTCGGGCGCGATGAGGTTGGCGACGGCCATGGCCTGGTCGGGCCCGTCGACCAGCGCGACGTAGCCGCCCTGATCGAGGGTCGACTCGATCTCGGCCCGCCGGGGCGACGACTCCACCAGCGCGCTCACCGCGGCGGTGACGGCGGCCGCGGTCGTCTCCGACCAGGTGACCAGCCAGGCCAGCCCGTCGGGTCCGTGCTCGGCCTGGACCACGAGGTCGACGGCGGCCAGCGCCGGGTTGGTGGTGTCATCGGCCACCACGACCACCTCGGACGGCCCGGCGAAGGCCGACGGGATGCCGACCACGCCGGCCACCTCCCGCTTGGCGATGGCCACGTAGACGTTGCCCGGCCCCACGATGACGTCGACCGGCCGGATCGAGCCGGTGCCGTAGGCCATGGCGGCGATGGCCTGCGCCCCGCCCACCCGGTAGACCTCGTCGACGCCCGCCAGCACGGCCGCCCCCAGCACCTCGTCGGGCACCGACCCGTCCCGCCGGGGTGGCACGCACAGCGCCAGCTCGGGCACGCCCGCCACCCGGGCCGGGACCGCCGTCATGAGCACGGTCGACGGGTACGACGCCCTGCCGCCCGGCACGTAGAGCCCGGCCCGGTCCACCGGGCGGTGCAGGTCGCGCACCTCGATGCCGTCCCGCCGGTGGCTCACCTCCTCCCCCACCTGCGTGCGGTGGTAGGCGGTGATGTTCCCGATGGCGACCTCGAGGGCGTCCCGCAACTCGGGCCTCAGCCGCTCGAGGCCGGCCCGACAGGCGTCGGGTGGCACGCGGAGGGAGTCGAGCCGGACCCCATCGAAGCGCTCGGTGAGCTCGAACAGGGCCTCGTCCCCCCGGTCCCGCACCTCGGCGAGGATCCCCTGGACGGCTGCCACCGGTCCGGCCCCGGCCGGCTGGGGTCGGGGCAGCCTGTCGGCCAGGTCGGTCCCGGCGCCACGGAGGTCGAGGGGGCGCAGCATGAGGTCGCCGAGCGTAAACCGGCCGGGACCCGCTCCCCGATCCCATTGCCGGGAAAGCGGTCTCGGGTCTCGGGCGCACCGGGACGGCCGAAGCGGCTACAACACGACCATGTCGATCCGGCCCGAGCTCTCCTCCATGAGCACCGCCCTCGCCGAGCTGGGCTCCCGCATCGGTCGTCTCGGCGACGAACTGGCCGGCACCGACCGCGACGACCTGTCGAACGCCCTGTACGAGGTGGAGCGCTCGCTCACCGCCGCCCAACGCCGCCTCACCAAGGTCATCGACAACCTCGAGCGAGGCTGACGGTCGGAGTGGGCCTCAGGGCGACGGCACGGCGTCGATCGCCAGGGTGTCCCCCACCGGGGCCTGGAGCCAGAGTCGTCCGTTGGGGAACTGGACGTAGCGCCACTCGTAGCCGGGGGTCTGCGCCTCGACCTGGTCGGCCACGGGCCCGATGCTCACCCGCTCCTCCCAGCGTTCGGCCGTCTCCGGGTTGCCGTCATCCGAGAAGGCCGCCCCCAGCGTCAGCAACTGGTCGGACGAGATGGGCATGGCTCCCCCATCCGCCGAGGGACCAACCAGCCAGTCCACCGTGTAGGTCCTGCCTCGCGCGGAGTGGGTGTCGACCGTTCTCGTCGTGTCGCCGACATAGGCCACGACATTCGGATGGTCGCTCGTGTTGGTGATGGATTGCCTGACTCGCAGCCGCCTGGCCCGGGTCGTGTGCAGCTCCGTGATGGTTCCGTAGGGGCCGAACAGCTCGTCCGACCGACGCGCCTCGCGCAGGTTGAGGCGGAACAGCCGCCGCCCCGGCAGGGCCGAGGCCAGGAGATGCTCCGGTCCACCCCGCGGAGCGGCGTAGAGGATCCTCTGGTGGAGCTGCACGTCGTCGGCGAGGAACTGGTGCGGGACCGCGACGTACTGCGAGTCGTCCCCGTCCCGGACGATGACGACGGCCGGCGTGGGCATGCGAGGCGGTAGGGACCCGGCCACCTGGTCGTGGATGAAGTTGACCACCCGCTGCTCCTCGATCTTCGGTCCCAGGGAGGGGACGGCGATGGCGATGCAGGCGACCAGGGCGACGCCCGGCAGGAACCGATGGACCCGGGCGAGGCGATCGAGTGAGCTCGCGGCCAGGACCGCCAGCGGAGCCAGGAGGGGAAGGTAGTAGTGCGGACCGATGCCGTTGGTGGCGCCGAGGGCCGACCACGTCGTCGCCCACCACATCAGGTAGCCGATCGGGAAGCTCACGGTCAGCGCCAGGAGGAGCAGGCGCTCAGGTCGCCGCCCTCGTAGCAGGCAACCGGCCAGCGCGAGGGCGACGAGCAGGACCCCGCCCGGGAGCCAGCTGACGAGTCCGGAGACGTTGTCCCGCATCGCTTCCATCGCCGTCCCGAAGGTGTAGAGGCCGGGTGGTTGGTCGGGGAGCATGCGCCGCAGGCCGCAACCCGAACGTGTTCAGCGGATCGCTGGCCGGTATCGGGAGGCGCAAGGCGCTGCCGGTGACGCGGGTGTCGTAGGCCAGGAGCACGACCACGAAGGGACCGAACCCCAGGAGGCCGGAGCCAGCCGCCCGGGCCAACTTCGACCTCTCCCGCCAATGCCGACCACCGAGATAGACGGCCACCGGGAACCCGAAGAGGAACACGTCGAAGGGTCGAGCCAGGAGCACGAGACCGAAGGCCCCTCCGGCCAGCACGAGCTCGAGACGGCTGCTGACGCGGTAGCCGTGCAGGAGCAAGGCCGCTCCCCCGGTGAGGAGGGCGGCGCTGAAGACGTACGAGAGGTACAGCGAGCCGTGGAGCAGAACCAGCGGGCAGAAGAGGACGAGGGCCGCCGCCAGCAGGGCGGTACGGCGCTCACCCAGCAGCTCCTTCGCCATCGCGTAGGTACCGACGATCCAGACGCTGACCATGGCCGCCGGCGCGATCACCATCGTCCCGAAGACCGAGTCGGACAGCGCCAGGGCCGCAGGCCACGAGGGGAGGTACTGCGTGAAGATCCTGCCGTCGTGGACGCCGGTCAACCAGGGACGGAAGAACAGACCGTGATCCCGGGCCGAGAGCGTGATCCGGCCTGACTCCAACATCTTCGCCTGCAACACGTAGACGGCCTCGTCGGCATCGCCCGAGAAGTGGGGCACGAGCCACCGGTGCACGAGGAGGCTGGCAACGAAGCCAAGGACCGCCATGACCAGCAACGGGCCCGGCCTACGCCCCCCGAGACGGACCCAGCGCCGTTTCGGGTCGTCCGGGCCCGAGGCGGGAGGACCCAAGGTCGGAGTCCGAAGCTCCTGCGGGTCCGCCACGGGCCACCCCCCGTCCGGCCCGAGATCGAACGTAGCCACGTTTCCGCCGCGGCGCCTGCGAAGTTGCAATCTGACGTACTACGTATATCCAGCATGATCTTAACAAGTAGCAGGAGCCTGCTGTAAGTAGCAAGGCCACGCTCCGCAGGCTTTCGGCCGCCCGCCGCTCCGGTGAGTACGAATGCCGAGCACGGCAGTCGAAGGCCGGAGCCGCCCATCAGCAACGCTGCGCAGGCGCCAGCCGGAGCAGCCGCTCAGAACCGTACGGCTGCGTGCACGCCCAGCTGCGCAGGCGCCAGCCGGAGCTGCGCCTCAGCAACGCTGCGCAGGCGCCAGCCGGAGCAGCCGCTCAGAACCGTACGGCTGCGTGCACGCCCAGCTGCGCAGGCGCAGCCGGAGCTGCGCATCAGAACAGAAATGCGCTGGGGCAGATGTCGGCGAGGACGCACTCGCCGCAGGCGGGCTTGCGGGCGAAGCAGACCCGGCGGCCGTGAAGGATGAGGCGCTCCGAGAAGAGGCCATGGTCGCGGCCCGGGAGCAGCGCCCCGACCTCGAGCTCGACCTTGACCGGATCGGTCTGCTCCGTCAGGCCGAGCCGGCGGGTGAGCCGCAGGACATGGGTGTCGACCGGTAGGCCCGGCAGCCCGAAACCGACGCTGCGGATGACGTTGGCCGTCTTGCGACCCACGCCGGGAAGCTTGACGAGGTCCTCCATCCGCGTCGGGACCTCGGCCCCGTGACGGTCGAGCAGGAGGGCCGCCATCCCGAGGAGGCTCTTCGCCTTCTGGCGGAAGAAACCGGTGGGGTGCAGCACCTCCTCCAGCGTCTCGACCGGCGCCTCGGCCAGGGCGGCGGGGTCGGGCCAGCGGCGGAACACCTCCGGGGTGACGGTGTTGACCCTGACGTCGGTGGTCTGCGCCGACAGGATGGTGGCCACCAGGAGCTGGAACGGCGTCTCGTGGTCGAGCTCGCACAGCTCTCGGGCGGTTCCCGGGAACTCGATCGACAGGCGGCGGAACACCTCGCGGGCCATCCCCTTCGGAGTCCTCGGCCTGGCCACGGGCCTGCGGTCTAGCAGGACTGCCGACCCCGGGCGGGACCTCGACCGTCTGGTCGGGAGGGTGGCTGACACCACTCGTCGCCGGGGAGCCCCCACCCTTTCGGCGTTCTCGGCCGGATGCGAGAGTGGCCTCGATGGCCGCCGTCGGGCTGCACTTCCGCGCTGAGCTGAGGCGGCGCTGGCGGGCCTGGCTGGGACTGGCGGTCGTCCTCGGCCTGATCGGCGGCGCCGTCCTCGCCTTGGCGGCCGGTGTGCCCGTCGCACCGACAGCGCCTACGGCCGGTTCCTCCGCCACCAGAACGCCTCCGATGTGATCGTCTCGAAGGGGGTTGCCTCGTTCACCTTCGCCGTACCG
>DASXLH010000321.1:0-2566 GCA_036496335.1 Acidimicrobiales bacterium | reverse complement strand
GGCGGCGGCGGCGAGGACCTGCCGTGGGATCGACGGGCCCGTCCAGAGCACCGCCACGCTCACCGACGTCCAGGCCAGCACCCCGGCTGCGATCTCGAGACCGTTGGGGTTGATCGACCCGGCTAGCTGCAGGACCTCGGGCGTGCAGGCCAGGAGGATGGCCATGGCCAGATATCGGAACCGGGCCGCCATCCGGGCCATGACGAACGCGGTGGCGAGGAGGGCGGCGTCGAGGGCGGCACTCACGAACCGCATGGCGTAGAAGCCCTTGAGCCCGGTGTCGACGCGGGTCGTCCATCCGAGGAAGGCGTAGTACGTCGGGGGATAGCGCCCGATGTAGCTGGTCCAAGCGGTCGGGGCGGGGTCGTCCACCCAACCGGGCATGCACCCGGCGGGGATCCGGCTGTCCCAGATGAAGCACTCCGGATCCTTCGCCGTCTGGACCCCGTACGAGCCGGGCACGGTCACGTTGGTGGTGAACGCGCCCCGGATGAGCGAACCGGGGCCGAGATCCGGGAGGGGCTGCTTGGGGGGCAGCACCTGTCCCCGCCACAGGGCGGTGGCCTTCACGGCATGGGCCGGCTCGTCCGGGTTGACGAGCGGTGGGTTGGTCAGCGCCCAGCTGACGCCGAGGCCGAACAGGAGCAGGAACGCCGTCAGCCACAAGACGGTCGAGGAACGACGGGATGTCGGCCGCGGGTTCGGTGGCGGGGGATCAGGCCGAGTCGGGGTCATGTTCGAGCTCGTAGACGAACTGGTAGCCGAAGAGGGTGGGCCAGGCCACGACCGTCAGCTCGTTGAGCCGGGCGAGCAGGCGGCCGAGGGTGCCGGTGCCGGAGGCCGGCTCGGCCGCGCCCCGTCGGACGACCTGCTGGGGCATGCCCACCGTCTCGCGGCGCCGGACCCGCAGCCCGCTGGCGCGCACCATCCGCTCGAAGCTGCGACGGGTGAAGAAGCGGACGTGGCCGGCGTCGAGGATCCCGCGGCGGTCGTAGTCGAAGAGGCCGAGGGCGACTCGCAGGCGGGGGTACCAGTGGGCGAAGTTCGGGACGCTGACGACGAACACGCCCTCGGGTTCGAGCAGGCCGGCTGCAGCCCGTAGCACCATCTCCGGGTCACGGACATGCTCCACCACGTCGGCGGCGAGCACGACGTCGAAGGGCCCACCGACCTCGGCGGGGATGCCGTCGTCGAGGTCGGCCTCGACGAAGTGGTCGAGGCGCTCGGCCACCCCGTCGTGCTTCTCCAGGTCGACACCGGTCACGTGATGCCCGAGGGCGCGCAGCCGGCCGCCCAAGCGGCCGTCGGAGCAACCGAGGTCGAGCACACGGCCGGGTTGACGGCGCCCGACGAGCCGCAGGACCCGCTGGTGCGACGAGTCGAGCCCGTCCGCGTCCTTCAGCTCGTAGGCCTGGGTGGCGAACGCCAGCTCCCCTGTGCCGAAGCCCATCTTGTGCGCCCGGTAGCGGGACACGTCGACGATGATGTCCTTGGCGTACTTGACGCCGTCGACGTAGCAGATCTCGTCGCCGTAGTAGGTCGGGATGGGGATCTCGACGATCCGCTTCCCCGCCTCCTTGAGCTCGATGATGATCTCGGTGTCGAAGTCGAAGCCGTCGGAGTTGCGCTCGAACGGGATCTCGTCGAGGGCGGCCACGTTGTAGGCCCGATAGCCCGAGTGCCACTCGGAGAGGTCGAGGCCGGCGATGCGGTTCTCGACGGCGGTCAGGATCCGGTTGCCCGTGTACTTGTAGCGGGGCATCCCGCCCCGTCGGGCCAGCCCGGGCTCGAGCATCCGCGAGCCGAAGACCGCATCAGCCTCACCCCGCTCCAGCGGGGCGACCATCTCGGGGAGCAGTTCAGGCGCGTACTGGCCGTCTCCGTGCAGCAGCACGACGATGTCGAGCCCCGCCTTCTTGGCCCACCGGTACCCGGCCTTCTGGTTGCCGCCATAGCCGAGGTTCCGGGGATGCCGGACGACCTCGATCGGTAGGTCGGTGTTGAGCTGCTGGTAGCCCAGGCCCACCAGGTAGGTGGAGTCCTGGCTGTGGTCGTCCCCCACGAGGACCCCGGCGATGCGAGCCCGGAAGTCAGCGGGGATCCGGTCGAGCACCTGGGCCAGGGTGGTAGCCGCGTTGTAGGCCACGATGAGGACGCCGATGCGGGGGCCATCGCCCCCCTGGCCGGTCATCCCGCCGCTCGGCGCGGCAGCCCGGTCGGATCCCACAGCGCCGACACGCTATCCCGACGTCCTCCGGGGCAGGACGGGGGCGTCCCTCCCCGTTCCACGCGCGCCGGTGGAGCCGGTCGACGTCGAGGACGCCTCCTCGTGGTACTCCTCCTCGACATTGACCGACCAGATGTCGTGCGGCCCGCGGCCGAGGATGTTCTCCACGGTCAGCATGGCCGTGTACATCGAGTGGTCCTGGTTGTTGTAGCGGTGCATGCCGTTGCGCCCGACCGGATGGACGTTCGGAACGGTGGATTCGATCCAGCGCCGCAGGATGTCGACCCGCTCGGCGTAGCCGTGGTCGTAGGTGGGATACGCCTTCGGAACCCGTACGAC
>DASXLH010000320.1:0-5772 GCA_036496335.1 Acidimicrobiales bacterium | reverse complement strand
CTCCCTCCTGGCCGCCCGCATCAACCGGTAGCGCTCGACACCGACGGTCGCGAGCCCCCGGCGATCCTCCGCCGTACGGGGTGCACGTGGGTCGGTCGGGAAGAACTGCGGGGCCCGTCCCGGGCCCCGCAGTCCACTCTCTCGGTTGTGAACAACTCGGCAATCGGACCCGCGGAACGCGCCGATGAAAGTTGAGGAAGCGCAGCCAACATCGCCGCCACGGAGCCGGATCCCTCCGGCGGTGACTCGCTTCGAGCCGGCCGTGGTTGGGTCAGGTGATCGTGCCGTTCCGAGATCGGCAGTCAGCTGGTCCGTTGCCGAACGGATGCGGGCCCACGGTGCAGCCGAGGCCCGCCTGGCTGGTCGGGCGGCGAGCCCTCCTCAGCTTCCATGGCACCTCCTCGATCCGAAGTGTGCACCGGATCTGTCGACCACCAGTCTCCGCAGTCGAGACGTCGACGTCAAGCGCGCCTAGGTTCGGTCCCATGGGGATTCTCGACGGCAAGTCAGTGATCATCACCGGGGCGGGCCACGGCGTCGGCAGGGGCTACGCGCTCGACATGGCGGCGGCGGGGGCCAAGGTCGTCGTCAACGACCTGGGCGGCGCGCCGTCGGGCGGAGGGTCCGACCAGCGGGCCGCCGACGAGGTGGTGGAGATCATCAAGAGCCGGGGTGGCGAGGCGGTGGCCAACTACTCCGACGTCTCCGACTTCGAGGCGGCCAAGGCCATGGTGCAACAGGCCGTCGACTCCTTCGGCGGGCTCGACGTGCTGGTCCTCAATGCCGGGATCCTGCGGGACAAGATGATCTTCAACATGGAGGAGTCCGACTGGGACGCCGTCGTGAAGGTCCACCTGAAGGGCCACTTCGCCCCCGCCCGCCACGCCTGCGCCTACTGGCGCGACAAGAGCAAGGAGATCGGCGGGAAGGTGGGCGCCTCGGTCATCAACACCACCTCCACGGTGGGCCTGCTGGGCAACACCGGCCAGACCAACTACGCGGCGGCCAAGGGGGGCATCGCGATGTTCACGATCGCCCTGGCCCAGGACATGAACCGCTACGGCGTCCGCTCCAACGCCATCGCCCCGTCGGGGACCACCCGACTGATCGGGATCACGCGGGGCACCGACATCAACGAGATCGCCGAGCCCGACCAGTACGAGGGATTCGACCTGCGCGATCCCGGCAACGTCGCCCCACTGGCGGTGTGGCTGGCGTCGGACCTCTCCCGCCACGTGACCGGACAGGTCTTCTTCTCGCAAGGTGCCAAGGTGTCGCACTTCAACCCCTGGATGGTGAACGGCGTCGTTTCCGTGCCGGGGGGCGACCGCAAGTGGGACCCGGAGGAGCTGGGCCAGGCCCTCAACACGGTGGTGTTCGGTACACACCACGGCGGCCTCCGGGGCGGCGCCGAGTTCGGCGGACCGTCCACCTTCGGCTGACCTCAGGAACCCTGCGGCCGATCAGGTCCCCGCCAGAGCCTGGATCTGCTCCCGCACGAAGTCGATGATCTCCCGGTCGCTCAGCGCCGCCCCCCGCCGCACGGCGGCGGCGAAGGCCGGGGCGCCGAGCTGGCGGCGGAGGTCGTCGACCAGCGCGCTGATGCGCTCGGCGTCGTCGGCTTCGAAGGGCAGCGCGTAGGCGGCCCCGGCCGCCGTCAAGGCGCCGTGGAGGGTGGCGGCCCCCAGATGGGCCTGCAGCTGCACGAGGATGCCGAAGACGTGCCGGAGCGAGAGCCACTGGTTGGCCCAGTCACCGCCCCGGTACCAGAGGGCGACGACGGCGTCGTAGCGGCAGAGCGCTTCGCGGGGACGTCCTTCGCGGGCCTCGAGCCACAGCACCTCGGTGAGCGCGAACGCCTCGATCCAGCGGTTCCCGGCCTCACGGGCCAGCCCGACGGCCCGTTGGAGCAGCACGGCCGCTTCCGCCGGGCTCGTCGACTCCAGCGCCAGCCCGAGCGCGTAGAAGGCCTGGGCGTGGGCGGTCGGTGATCCCGACAGCTCCGCCGCCTCGCAGGCGTCCTCGGCCAGCTGGCGGCCCAGGACGCGATCGCCCACGCTCGTGAAGGCGACCGAGCGCATGTAATAGGCGTGGGCCAGCCGAGCGGGCGAGCCGCCGCGGGCGGACTCGATGGTCCGGTCGATGAGCTCGCAGGCCCGCTGTGCCTCGCCCCGGTAAAACCAGGCGTTGGCGAGGGCCCGCTCGCCCAGGCCGGATCCGTCCACGCCGAGCTCGGCGGCGAGGGCCAGGGCCTGCGTCCCGAGGTCGATGGCACCCTCCAGATCGCCCCTGGAGAAGCGGCCGTAGGCGGCGACGCCGACGACGACGGGGTAGCGGGGATGCGTGTCGGCCCCGGGGATACGCATGGTCGAGTCGGCCCAGGAGGTGATCTCGGCATGCATGCATCGGAACGCATACTCACGCAGTCCGAGCACGAGTCCGAGCCCGGACTCCACGTCATCGTGCTCGATCGTCCAGAGATGGCCGGCCCGGAGGTTGTCGAAGTCGGCATCGAGCGCCCGCACCGCTTCGGCCTCGCCGGGACCGGCGAGGGCGTGCGACGACCTGATGGCCAGTTCGAGGTACCACCTCGCATGGTCGGCACGGACGGCGTCGCGCTCGTCCGGGTCCAGGTGGTCGCGACCGAACTCGCGCAGCGTCTCGAGCAGGCGGTAGCGAGGGATGTCGGCGTCGACGACCTGCACCATCGACTTGTCGACGAGGTTGGCCAGGAGCACGGCGACGGTCGCCACGCTGAGATCCTTGCCGGTGCAGACGGCCTCGGCGGCGTCCAGGCCGAAGCTCCCGGCGAACACGCACAGACGGGCGAAGAGGCGCTGCTCCTCGGCGGACAACAGGTCGTGGGACCAGGCCACGAGGTCCTGCAAGGTGCGGTGCCGGGCGGCAACCCCGGTCTGGGCGCCGGCCAGGAGGCCAAAGCCGGTCTCGAGGCGGTCGCGGAGGGCGGCCGGGCTCATCGCCCGGATGCGCGCTGCCGCCAGCTCGATGGCCAGCGGCAGACCGTCGACCCGGCGGACGATCTCGGCCACGTCCTCGAAGTTCATCGGGTCGAGGACGAAGCCCGGACGGGCGGCGGCCGCCCGCTCCACGAAGAGTCGCACGGCCGGCGCCTGCGCCACCGCCAGCCGGTCGGCTCCCTCCGGGGGCAGTCCGAGCGAACCGACCCGCCACACCTGCTCACCGGGCAGGCCCAGCACCTCGCGACTGGTGGTGAGGATCGTGACGTCCGGGCACCAGCTGAGGAGGCGATCGACCAGGGAGGCCACCGTCGCCCGCAGGTGCTCGCAGTTGTCCAGCACCACCAGCGCCCGGCGCCCCCGGAGGTAGGCGACCAGGGTCTCCTCCACGGACAGGTGTTGGCGCTGCTGCACGTCGACGGCGGTGGCGATGGCGGCCACCGTCGACGCCGGGTCGCGCACCGAGGCCAGCTCGGCGACGAACACCTCCCCGTCGAGCTCGTCCCACAGCTCGGCGGCGAGCCGGAGCGCCAGACGGGTCTTGCCCGCGCCTCCCGGGCCCGTGAGGGTGACCAGGCGCTCGTCGCGAACCCGCTTCACCAGTTGCTCGACGTCGTCCGCCCGCCCGACGAGATCGGTGGTGGCTGCCGACGGTCGACGCCGGGCCGGTTCCTGGGGGGCCGGGATGGCGGCCACCAAGGTCGGGTCGTCGGCGAGAACTCGGGCCTCCAGCTCCCGGAGCGCGGTTGAGGGTTCGAGGCCGAGCTCGTCACCCAGCAGGCGCCGCAACGACGCGGTCCGGCGGAGGGCGTCGGCGGTGCGACCGCTGCGGTAGAGGGCCATCACCAGCTGCTGCCACAGACGCTCCCGCAGCGGGTGCTCGGCCACGAGCGCCTCGAGCTCACCGACGAGGGCGGCGTGGTCACCGAGGGTCAGACGGGCCTCGATGAGCTCCTCCCGGGCGTTGGCCCGGAGCTCGTCGAGCCGCACCGCCTCCCGCCTCGCCCACTCGAGCTCACCGAACTCCTCGTAGGCCTCGCCCCGCCACAGGCCGAGCGCGTTGGTCAGCCCGGCCACTATCGCCCTCGGATCCGTTTCGGCCCGGGCCTGCCCGCACAGCCGCTCGAACCGACCGGCGTCGACCACCTCGTCGGGCAGCTGCAGCGTGTAGCCGGGGGGCCGGGCCACGATCTCGCCCTCGGGCCGGATGATCCTGCGCAACCGCGACAGGTGGCTCTGGAGGACACCAGGAGGGTCCGCCGGCGGATCGTCGGGCCACAGCTCCTCGCAGAGCCGCTCCGTCGACAGGATCGACCCCCGGTAGGCGGCGAGGATCGCCAGCAGCAGGCGGGGCTTGGGCCCGCCGATCGCCACGGACCGTCCCGAGCGGACGACCTCGATGCCGCCCAGCACCCGTACCTCGAGGTTCCCGGTCACTCGGCCAAGTCTTGCAACCGTCCTTGCAGGATGCTTGCGAACGGCTGCAGGGGCGCCGTCCTCGTGACGTGTCGCCGGCGGGCCTGCTCAGGCCACGAGCTGATCGACGGCCACTGCCGGCGGCGGGACCACCCTGGCGGGGCGCAGGCGCTGGACCACCACCGCGAACCACAGGAGCAGCACGGCGACGATGCCGTCGAGCCACCAGTGGTTGGCGGTGACGGTGACGGCGAGGACCGTGAGCACGAAGTGGGCGACCACCAGCCACCGCCACTTGGAGGTGGTGGCCGTGACCACGGCCAGCGTCACGATGGCGGCCCACGCCACGTGCACCGACGGCATCGCCGCCAGGAGCGACGAGATGCCGTTGGCCCCGTTGCCGTACACGGACTGGTGGTACAGGAACCCGGTGTCGACGAACCCGAGCCCGTCGATCAGCCGGGGCGGCGCCACCGGGAAGAGGCGGATCAGCAGGCAGAGGGCGGTGACGATGACCACGCAGTTGCGGATCCTCGGGTAGTGCTCGCGGTGCCGGGTGAAGAGCCAGACCAGCGTGATGATCAGGGCCGGGCCATGGACGATGGCGTAGTAGCCGTTGAAGAACTGCACCACCCACGGGTACGGGAGCACGAGGTGCTGGACCGACTGCTCGCGGGGCAGGTGCATCCACCGCTCGATGTCCCACACCCACCAACCGTGCGTCTCGGCGCCGTGCACCTGGCGGAACGTCAGCGTGTCGACGTACTGCCAGAGGGCGTAGAGCAGCAGGACGGCCGCCAGCTCCTTGGCACCGGTCGAGGTGGCGCGCACCCAGGGATGGGTCGCCCGTCGCACGACCACGACGAACACGCCGAGCGCGACCGCCCACTCCACGGCCGTGTTCCAGGCGATCCACATGAGAGCGACAGTTTCGCGGCTGGACGCCCCGGTGCCCGGCCGACGTCCGGCTAGGAGAGACCGAGCGGGCCGGCCAGCGCCCGCCACTCGTTCATCGGGAGGGCCCGGCGGTCCTCGAGCAGGACCTGGATGCAGACCTGGTCGGCCCCGGCGGCGTGGTGGGCCCGGATCCGCTCGGCGATCGTGTCCGGGTCGCCCCAGACCACGATGGCGTCGACCAGGCGGTCACTGCCCCCGTCGGCGATGTCGTCGTCGCCCCAACCGAACCGGCGCAGGTTGTTCGTGTAATTGACGAGGCCGAGGTACGGCTGCATGTGCTGGCGGGCGATGGCCCGGGCCCGCTCGGGATCGGTCTCGAGCAGCACCTTCTGCTCGGGGACGAGCAGGGCGTCGGGCCCGAGGTGCTCGCGGGCGAAGGTGGTGTGCTCGACAGGCACGAAGTACGGATGGGCTCCGGCGG
>DASXLH010000319.1:0-4641 GCA_036496335.1 Acidimicrobiales bacterium | reverse complement strand
CGGCCGGTCAGGAGCGCGATCTGGACCTCGGGAGAACCGGTGTCGGTCTCGTGGAGGCGGTACGCCTCGATCGTGGCGGTGTTGTCAGGCAAGTGGGACCTTCCCAAGGAGCTTCGATGTGAGTCGAGCAAGGCTACCGGTCGGCGGCGCCCCGGTGCCAACGGGGGTCGCGCAGGACTCCTGGGATAGGTCGGTCGGCCTTGGAGCGAAGCGAGGTTTCGTTTCGGCGCCAAGACGCCGAAACAAGGACACTGTGTTCATTGGGAGCCTCGCCTATCGGCTCGGTTCCTAAGCGAGCAGGCGGGCGGCCTCGCCGACGTCGATCGCCATCCGGGCCACGAGCTCCTCGACGGAGTCGAACCGGGCCTGGCCCCGGATGCGCTCCACGAACTGGACGGCGCCCACCTCGTCGTAGAGCTCCCACCAGTCACCATCGGCGGGGCGGTCGAGCAGGTAGGCCTCGAGGAGCAGCAGCCCGCCCTCCTCGTAGAACTGCGGCCGGCGCCCCAGCGACACCGCCGCCGGGTGGGCGGAGCCGCCTGGACGCACGTAGCGGGCGGCGTAGACCCCCTCCGCCGGCAACGCCACGCTCTCCGGGATCGCCAGGTTGGCGGTGGGGAACCCCAGCTCACGGCCGCGCCCGTCGCCCCGGGTGACGACACCCCGCACCTCGTGGAGCCGACCGAGCATCCTGGCGGCCCCCGTGACGTCGCCCGCCACCAGCGCCTCGCGGATCGCCGTCGAGGACACGGCCCGGGCCCCCGGCAGCCCGGAGGCGTGCAGCTGGATGCCGTCGACCTCGAAGCCGTGCCGCTCGCCCATGCGGCGCAGCAGCTCGACGTCGCCGCGGCGCTGATGCCCGAAGTGGAAGTCGGCACCCACGACCACGGCCCGGGCTCCGAGGCAGCCGACCAGGACGTCCTCGACGAAGTCCTCGGCCGACTCCTTCGACCGGGCCTCGTCGAAGGGCACCACCAGGGTGCGGTCGACGCCGGTCGCGGCCAGGAGCTCGAGGCGCTGGTCGAGGTCGGTCAGCAGGGCCGGGGCCGACTCGGGCCGCACCACGGACGCCGGATGCGGGTCGAAGGTGACCACGGCGCTCTCCGCCCCGAGCTCGGCGGCCAGCCGTCGGACCTCGCCGATGACGACCTGGTGGCCGAGGTGCACACCGTCGAAGAACCCGATCGTGACCGCGCTGCCGCCGCTGGGCGGCCGACAGGCGGACGGGTCCCGGAGCACCTCCACGATCGGGAAGCTAACGGGCCACGAGCACGATGCCCGGCTTGATGCGCCCACCGTCACGCTCGGCCACCGCCAACAGCTCCCCGCCGGCGCCGTGCAGGGCCCACGGCCCGGTGCCCTGGAGGTCGAGCTCGGGCAGCCGACCGGTGGCCAGCAGCTCGGCCCCGTCGGCTCCCACGGTGACCCCTGGCAGGTGGGCGACGGCCGCCGCCATGGGCTGGAGCACGAGCCCCTCCAGCGGCCGGGCCTCGGCCAGGGTGTGGGGCCCGATGGCGGTGCGGCGCAGTCGACGGAGGTGGGCCCCACCCCCCAGGGCCCGCCCGAGGTCGGCGGCGAGCGAGCGGACGTAGGTGCCGCTGGAGCAGATCACCTCGATGGCGAACACCCCGTCATCGGAGGTGGGGGCGACGTCGAAGCGGTCCACCGTCACCGGCCGAGGAGCCCGCTCGACCTCGATGCCGGCCCGGGCCAGCTCGTGGAGCCGGCGCCCTCCCACCTTGACGGCCGAGACCATGGGAGGCACCTGCTCGATGGGTCCGGTCAGCTCCAGGGCGGCCGAACGGACCTCGTCGAGGCTGACCCCGCGCATGTCGTAGGTGGCGGTGACGTCGCCCTCGTCGTCGAGCGTCGACGTCTCCGTACCGAGCACGACCTCGCCCACGTAGTGCTTCTGCAGCTCGGTGGCGAAGCGCAGCAGACGGGTGGCCCGCCCCACCCCGAGGAGCAGGACGCCGGTCGCACCCGGGTCGAGGGTCCCGGCGTGTCCGACGCGGCGGGTGCCGAGCAAACCCCTCGCCTTGGCCACCACGTCGTGCGAGGTCCAGCCGGCCTCCTTGTCGACGACGGCGAATCCGTCCGGTCCGTCGCCACCCCCCTTCCGCCCCACGGCGCCGTCAGTCCGGGCCGGGGCGCCGGTCGTCCCGGAGGAGCTCCTCGATGCGGCTGGCGTAGCCGATGACGCTGTCGACCTGGAAGCGGAGCTCGGGCGTCCGCTTGAGGCGGGCCTGACGCCCGATGGCGGCCTGGAGACGGGAGCGGTGCTCGGCCAGGGCCTCCGCGGCCTCGTCCTCGTCCTCACCCAGACAGGAGAAGTCGACCGCGGCGCGGCGCAGGTCGGGGTCGACCCGCACGTGGGTGATGGTCACCAGCTCGAGCCGCTCGTCGTCGACGCGCTCGAGCTCGTCGGCGAGGATCTCCCGGCACAGCTCGTTGACGCGGGCCGTGCGCGGATAGCGGTTGGGATCCCGCTCCTGACGATGTCGTGCCACGGGGACCAGTCTCGCTACGTGCGAGGGATCTCGCGGTCCTCGTAGGTCTCGATCACGTCACCGGGCTTGAGGTCCTGGAAGTCGGTGAGGCCGATGCCGCACTCGAAGCCCTCACGGACCTCACGCACGTCGTCCCGGAAGCGCCGGAGTGACGAGATCGCGCCCTTCCAGATGACCGTTCCCTCGCGGATGAAGCGCACCTTGGAGTTCCGGGTGATGACCCCGTTGAGGACGTAGCACCCGGCGATCCGACCCACCCGGGGCACCGAGAAGATCTCCCGGACCTCGGCGTCGCCGGTGACGATCTCCTCGTACTCGGGAGCGAGAAGGCCGACCATGGCGTTCTCGATGTCCTCGAGGACCTGGTAGATGATCTCGTAGGTCCGCACCTCGACGCCCTCGGCGTCGGCCAGCTCCCGCGACTTGCGATCGGGCCGGACGTTGAAGCCGATGATCGTGGCCCCGGTGGTGGCGGCCAGCTGGACGTCGTTCTCGGTGATCCCGCCCACGGCCCGGTGGACGAACGCGATGCGCACCTCGTCCCGCTCGAGCTTGCGCAGCGAATCGGTGAGCGCCTCGAGCGAGCCGGTGACGTCGGCCTTGAGCACCACGTTGAGGGTGGCGGCCTCGCCCTTCTGGATCTGCTCGAAGATGTCCTCAAGCCGGACGCCCGCCTTGATGGGCGAGGCGTCGGCGGCCCGGTCGCGGATGGCCGCGTACTGGGCCCGGCGCTCGCCGACCTTGCGGGCGGTCTTGTCGTCCGGGGCAACCACGAAGTCGTCACCGGCGGTGCAGACCTCGGACAGCCCGAGCACCTGCACAGGCATGGACGGGCCGGCCTCCTTGACCTGCTCGCCCTTGTCGTCGATCAGGGCGCGGACGCGGCCCCAGGCGGGACCGGCGACCATCGGGTCGCCCACCTTGAGGTTGCCGCGCTGCACCAGGACCGTCGCCACCGGGCCGCGCCCGACGTCGAGGTTGGACTCGAGCACGACGCCGTAGGCGCGGCCGTCGGGGTTGGCCCGCAGCTCCTCGAGCTCGGCCACCACGACCAGCTGCTCGAGCAGGTCGTCGATCCCCAGGTCCTGCAGGGCCGAGATCTCCACCATGATCGTGTCGCCGCCCCACTGCTCGGGCACGAGGCCCTGCTCGGAGAGCTGCTGCATGACCCGGTTGGGGTCGGCGTTCTCGCGGTCGATCTTGTTGATCGCCACGATGATCGGGACCTCGGCGGCCCTGGCGTGGGCGAGGGCCTCGATGGTGGTGGGCATGACGCCGTCGTCGGCCGCCACCACGAGGATGACGATGTCGGTGGCGTCGGCGCCACGGGCCCGCATGGCCGTGAAGGCCTCGTGGCCCGGCGTGTCGAGGAACGTGAGCAGGTGCCCGTCCTTCTCCACCTGGTAGGCGCCGATGTGCTGGGTGATGCCACCGGCCTCGCCGGCGATCACGTTGGTGGAGCGGATCCGGTCGAGCAGCAGCGTCTTGCCGTGGTCGACGTGGCCCATGACGGTGACCACCGGTGGCCGCGGCCGCAGCCGGGTCTCGTCCTCGTCCTCGGCGTCGAGCACGTCGAGGAGCTGGACGAGCTCGACCTCCTGCTCCTCGCCCGGGTCGACCAGGCGGATGTCGGCGCCGACCTCGGCCGAGAACAGCTCGATCATGTCGTCGGAGAGGGTCTGGTTGGCCGTGACCATCTCGCCCTGCTGGAGCAGGAAGCGCACCACGTCGGCGGCGGACCGGTTGAGCTTCGGGCCGAGGTCCTTGGCCGACGACCCCCGCTCGATGACGACGGTGCCCTCGGGCACCGGGGCGTTGGCCGACGTGTACGTCGGCATGCCCTGGGGCAGCAGCTCCTCACGGTTGCGGCGTCGGCGCCCACCTCCGCGGCGGGGCCGGCGGGGCCCGCCAGGACCACCCGGCCGGCCGCCAGGGCCACCCGGACGGCCGCCGGCACCGGGCACCTGGCCCGGGCGCAACGGGGGCGGTCCACCGGGACGGGCACCGGCCCCGAAGCCACCCGGACGGGCGCCGGGCCCACCCGGGCCGGACGGGCGCCCCCCGGGCGCGCCGGTGGGACGAGTGGCGCCGGGCACCCGCTGCCCGGGCGGCGGCGGGATCGGCTTCCCGG
>DASXLH010000318.1:0-2402 GCA_036496335.1 Acidimicrobiales bacterium | reverse complement strand
CTTCTCGACGTCGACCGCCAGCCCGAGGCCCACGTGCTGGTGCCGGATGACGGCCGGCTTGCCGTCGACCTCCGTGTAGGTGCGGTTCATGGCCGGCATGGCCTGGAGGCCCTTGACGACGGCGTAGCCGATCAGGTGGGTGAAGCTGACCTTGCCACCCTGGGTCCGGCCGAGGTAGCCGTTGATGACCGTGCGGTTGACCTCGAGGAGCTTGGCCGGAACGACCCGGAAGGAGGTGGCCGTCGGCACCTGGAGGCTGGCCTCCATGTTCGTGACGATGCGGGCCGCCGCCCCCCGAAGCAGCTCGGACCCCTCCGCCGCTGGCGTAGATGGGACGGGCGCGCTCGGCGCGGGGGCGACCGGCGGCACCGAGGCCACCGGTGCGGGTGCCGGGACGGTCGTCGGTGCCGGAGCAGTCGCGACCGGCGCGGGCGGAGGCGCGGCGAGGTCGGGGACGGAGACGGGGGCAGCCGCGGACGGGGCGGGTGCCGCGGACGACCCGTCGGACACTGGACCGCCGTCGAAGAGCGAGCGCCATTCCTCCGGCACGGAATCGGGGTCCTCGTTCCAGCGGTCGCGCATCTCGTCGACCAGCCAGTCGTTCGCGCCGAAGTCGCCCAGCAAGTCGTTCGCGCCGAAGCGGCCCGTCGACCCGTTCTGCCCGGGAATGCCATCCATCGGCGCCCAGGGTACCGGTGGCCCTTGTACCGTCCGGAGCCGTGGCCCACGAGTTCATCTTCACCATGCAGAAGGTCAGCCGGTTCTACCCCCCTGACCGCCAGGTGCTGGAGAACATCAACCTCTCGTTCTACCCGGGCGCCAAGATCGGGGTCATCGGCTCGAACGGGGCCGGGAAGTCGTCGCTGCTGAAGATCATGGCCGGCGAGGACGACGGCTACACCGGCGAGGCCCGTCTCACGCCCGGCTTCACCGTTGGGATGCTGCACCAGGAGCCCCACCTCGACGAGGCCAAGGACGTGCTCGGCAACGTGATGGACGGCGTGGCCGCCACGGCCGACCTCCTGCGCCGCTACGAGGAGGTGTGCAACGCCTTCGCCGAGCCCGACGCCGACCTCGACAAGCTCCTCGCCGAGCAGGCCGAGCTCCAGGATCGCATCGACGCCACGAACGCCTGGGACGTGGAGCGCCAGGTCGAGATCGCCATGGATGCCCTGCGGGTGCCGCCCGGCGAGAGCGCCGTCACCCACCTCTCCGGAGGTGAGCGGCGCCGGGTGGCCCTGGCCCGGCTGTTGCTGTCGCATCCCGACCTGCTGCTGCTCGACGAGCCCACCAACCACCTCGACGCCGAGTCGGTGGCGTGGCTCGAGCGCTTCCTGCAGGACTACAACGGCACGGTCGTGGCGATCACCCACGACCGCTACTTCCTCGACAACGTCGCCGGCTGGATCCTCGAGCTGGAACGAGGCCGCGGCTACCCCTTCGAGGGCAACTACTCGGGCTGGCTGGAGAAGAAGGCGGCCCGGATGGCTCAGGAGGAGAAGGCCGACTCGTCCCGCCGCAGGACCCTGGAGCGGGAGCTCGAATGGGTACGCCTGTCGCCCCGTGCCCGCCAGGCCAAGGGAAAGGCCCGACTGTCGGCCTACGAATCCCTCCTGGCCGAGGCGGAGGCGACGGAGCGGTCGAGCGACAAGTTGGAGATCACGATCCCTCCCGGTCCGCGCCTGGGCGACGTCGTGATCGAGTCTGAATCCTTGACCAAGGCCTACGGCGACAAGCTCCTCTTCGAGGACCTCACCTTCACCCTTCCCCCCGCGGGCATCGTCGGCGTCATCGGGCCCAACGGCGCCGGCAAGACCACGCTCTTCCGACTGTTCACCGGCCAGGAGGAGGCCGACGGGGGCGCGCTGACGATCGGCACCACGGTGAAGCTCTCCTACGTCGACCAGTCCCGCGACAGCCTCGACCCGGAGCTCACCGTCTACGCCGCCATCACCGGGGATCCCTCACCGACCGGGCTGGGCGAGATCAAGGTCGGCAACCGGATGGTGAACGGCCGTGCGTTCGTGGGTTCGTTCATGTTCAAGAACGCCGACCAGCAGAAGAAGGTGGGTGTGCTCTCGGGCGGCGAGCGCAACCGGGTGCACCTCGCCCGCCAGCTGCTCAACGCCGGCAACGTGCTGCTGCTCGACGAGCCCACCAACGACCTCGACGTCGACACCCTCCGCGCCCTCGAGGATGCCCTCATCGCCTTCCCCGGCTGCGCCGTGGTGGTCAGCCACGACCGCTGGTTCCTCGACCGGCTCGCCACCCACGTCCTGGCCTTCGAGGGAGAGTCCGAGGTCCGCTGGTTCGAGGGCAATTTCAGCGACTACGAAGCCGACCGCCACAAGCGCATGGGCGCCGACGCCGACCAGCCCCACCGCATCAGGTACAAGCCGCTG
>DASXLH010000317.1:0-11960 GCA_036496335.1 Acidimicrobiales bacterium | reverse complement strand
GCAGGTCGACCGCCGCTTCGGCCAGCAGGGGGACCTGGGTGGCGTAGTCGGCCGGGTCGCTGTCGTCACCGCCGCCCGAGCCGCCGAGGTAGCGGGCATAGACGCCTTCGAGGATGCAGGCCAGCTTCCAGTAGCCGAACGCCATGTACGTCTGCAGGTCGGCGAGGTCGAGCGGCGAGATGGCGGCGTACGACGCGATGAGCTCGTCGCGGCTGGGGAAGTCGCCGGCCGCGATCGGCGCGCCCAGGAGGTCGGGGACCGGGTCGCCGGGCTGGGTCCAGTAGACGGCCAGCTGACCGAGATCGGCCAGCGGGTCCCCCAGCGTGCACAGCTCCCAGTCGAGGACGGCGACGACGTGGCCCGTCGGGTCGAGCACGGTGTTGTCGATGCGGTAGTCGCCGTGCACGATCGACGCCCGCTGCTGCTTGGGCACGGCGGCTGACAGGCGACGGTGGGCCTCGTCGACGGCCGGGATCTCGCGCTGCTTGGTCTGGCCGAACTGTCGGTACCAGCGGTTGAGCTGGCGCTCGACGTAGGCCTCCCGGCGGCCCAGCTCACCCAGGCCGACCTCGTCGGGTTCGAGGGCGTGCAGGTTGGCCAGCACCTCGACCATCGAGGCCGCCGACGTGCGGCGGGCGTCGGCTCCGATGGCCTGGGCGGTGGCGCTGTCACGCACGACCGCACCCTCGACGAAGGACATGACCATGAAGGGAGCGCCGTTCACCTCCGGGTCGTCGCAGAGACCGAGCGCGTCCGGGACCGGCACGCCGTCGTTGCCCGCCAGGGCGGCGATGATCCGGTGCTCCCGTCCGACGTCGTGCGCGCTCTCGAGCACGTGGCCGAGCGGCGGCCGGCGAAGCACGAAGCTCCGGCCCCCGGCGTCGTCGACCCGGAAGGTGAGGTTGGAGCGGCCACCGGCGATCAACGAGAACCGGAGAGGTGGCGTGGCCGCCGCCACGTGCTGGCGGAACCAGGCAGTGACACGGTCGTCGTCGATCCCGTCCGGCATGGGCGGAGGGTAGCCCCGGACCGGTGGCCGTACCCAGGGTCTGTCCCGGCCGCGGCTGGTGTGGTAGGCGGGGGTCGTGACCATCGACTTCTCCCTTCCGACCGAGGTGGCCGACATCCGGGATCGGGTGGTCGACTTCGTCGCCGATGTGGTGCTGCCACGCGAGCACGAGGCCCGCGGCGCCCAGGGTCCGAGCGAGGTCCTCCGCCTCGAGCTGCAGGCCGAGGCGCGGAGCCGGGGCTTGCTGTCGCCGGCGGCCGGCACGGCGTGGGGAGGTCTCGGGCTCGACCTCCGGGGCTGCGCCCCGGTCTTCGAAGCGGCCGGCTACAGCCCGCTCGGCCCCCTCGCCCTCAACTGCGCCGCCCCCGACGAGGGCAACATGCATCTCCTCGAGGTGGTGGCGACGCCCGAGCAGCAGGCGCGGTTCCTGGCCCCACTCGTCCGGGGTGAGACCCGCTCGGCCTTCGCCATGACGGAGCCGGCCCCGGGGGCCGGCAGCGACCCGTCCGCGCTGCTCACCACCGCCCGGGCGGACGGCGACACGTGGGTGATCGACGGCCGCAAGTGGTTCATCACCGGTGCCGACGGAGCCGCGTTCTTCATCTGCATGGCCAGAAATGGCGGGGACGGGGCCAGAAATGGCGGGGACGGGGCCAGAAATGGCGGGGACGAGGCACGGAGTCCCGATGACGGGGCCACGATGTTCCTGGTCGAGGCCTCCAACCCCGGCGTGCGGGTCGTCCGCCGGATCGGCAGCCTCGACCACTCCTTCGCCGGCGGTCACTGCGAGGTCGTCTTCGAGGACTGCGTGGTCGGCGCCGACGCCGTGCTCGGCGAGGTGGGCAAGGGCTTCGAGTACGCCCAGGTTCGTCTCAACCCGGCCCGCATGACCCATTGCATGCGGTGGCTGGGCGCGGCTCGCCGCGCCCACGACACGGCCCTCGGCTACGTGTCGGAACGGGAGCTGTTCGGGCAGCGGCTGGGCTCGCTCGGGCTGGCCCAACAGCATCTCGCCGACAACGAGATCGACATCGCCGCCACCCGCGCCCTCACCTGGCAGGCGGCCTGGCTGCTGGATCAGGGCCAGTCGGCCAACATGGAGGTCGGCATCGCCAAGGTGTTCGCGGCCGAAGCCATCTTCCGGGTGGTCGACCGATCGGTCCAGCTGTGCGGCGCCTACGGCGTCTCCGACGACTCCCCGCTCGGCTGGCTGTTCCGCGAGGTGCGGCCCTTCCGGATCTACGACGGCGCCTCGGAGGTCCACCGCCAGTCGATCGCCAGGCGGGCCGTGCACCGGCGACCCACCCCGGCCTGATCCATTTGGCGCGGCCTGACCCGGGTGCAGGCCCGGCTCAGTCGGGAAGCGTCAGTCCGGCGCGGCGGCCCCGAGCGACGACCCGGGCGGCCAGCTTCCGGGAGGCCTCGTCGATCATCTCGTCGCCGAACATGACGGCGCCGCGGCGGTCGCCGGTGGTGGCCGCGGCATAGACCTCGAGCACCTGGGCGGCCCGGGCGAAGGCGTCGGCGTCCGGCGTGAAGACCTCGTTGGCGATGGCGATCTGGTCGGGATGGAGCACCCAGGCGCCGTCGTAGCCGAGGTCGCGGCTGCGGCCGTAGTGGGCCCGGCTGGCGTCGGCGTCGCGCACGGCCGTGCAGGGACCGTCGATGACCTGGACGCCGGCGGCCCGGGCCGCGACCAGCAGCGTCACCCGCACCGACTCCGGGAGGGCCGAGCCGTCGAGCGGGCCGGGGAGCTCGAGCGATGCGGACAGGTCGATCGGGCCGAGGACGATCGTCTCGATCCTCGGCGACGCGGCCGCGATGGCGTGGACCGCCGCCAGGCCGGCGGCGCTCTCGATCTGCACCTCCACGCCGATGCTGCCGACGGCACGGTCGGCGTTGCGCTCGGCCTGGGTGAGGAGGAGGTCGAGGGCGGTGACCTCGGCGGGGGAGCCGACCTTGGGGAGCAGGACCACGTCGAGGCGATCCCCGGCAACCGCCACCGCTTCGAGCACGTCGAGGTGCGTCCAAGGGGTGTCCCAGGCGTTCAGCCGGATCCCCACCACCCGGTCGCCCCAGTTCCCCTCGCGGACCGTTTCGGCCGCCGCCGGGCGGGCCTCGGCCTTCTCGAGGGGGGCCACGGAGTCCTCCAGGTCGATGAAGATCATGTCGGCGTCGAGCCCCGTCGCCTTGGCCAGCATCCGCGGGCTCGACCCCGGCACCGACAGGCAGGACCGCCGGGATGCCGACCGCGACCGCTCGCTCACCGGCCGGACGGTAGTGCCCCCGCCGTGGCGGGCATCGGCTCGGTGCGCCCCCGTCGGCCTCGCCGTCCCCGCCTACCTGGGGTCGTCGCCCCGCCGGTAGTCGAACGTGAGGTCGTCGAGCGCCCGTCGCAGGTCGTCGTCGAGGGTGACGTCGAGGGCGGCGACGTTGTCGGCCAGCTGATCGGGCCGGCTGGCGCCGATGATCGGCGCGGTGACGGACGGGTTGGCGAGCACCCAGGCCACCGCCAGGGTGGCCATCGACATCCCCGCCTCGGCGGCCAGCGGCCGCAGGGCGGCGACGGTGGCGTGCTCACGCTCGTGCCAGTACCGGGCCTGGTACATGCCTCCTGCCCGCCCCACCGTGAAGCGAGATCCCGCCTCCGGCTCAGGACCGGAGTGCTTGCCCGTCAGCAGCCCGCCGGCCAGCGGGTTGTAGGGGATCACGCCCACGCCCTCTTCCCGACACAGGTCGAGCAGGTCACGTTCCGGCTGACGGAACAGCAGGTTGTAGCGCGGCTGCACCGAGTCGATGCGGCTGAGGTGCAGCGCTTCGCTGCGCCCGAGGGCGCGGGCCACTCGGAAGGCCAGCCAGTTCGACACGCCGACGTAGCGGGCCCGCCCCGAGCGCACGACGGTGTCGAGGGCGTCGAGCGTCTCGTCGAGCGGCGTGTCGGCGTCGTAGCCGTGCACCTGGTAGAGGTCGACGTGATCGGTGCCGAGCCGGCGCAGCGAGGCGTCGATGGCGTCGAGGACGTGCTTGCGGGAGGTGCCCCGCGCCCAGGGCTGGGGGCCGGTCGGGCCGTGGCACTTGGTGGCGATCACGACCTCGTCGCGCCGGCCCCGCATCCAACGCCCGACGATCTCCTCGGTCAGCCCGGTCGTGTCCAGGCCGCCACCGAGGGGATACACATCGGCGGTGTCGAGGAAGGTGATGCCGGCCTCGAAGGCGGTGTCGAGGATGGCGTGGGAAGCCGGCTCGTCGCACTGGATCCCGAAGGTCATCGTCCCGAGGCACAGGCGCGACACCTGCAGGCCCGTCCGGCCGAGTCGTACGTGCTGCACCGTGACCCCCTCCGTTCACCGCCCGTTCACCGCGCTCGGAGCGCGTCGAGGTGAGTGTGCCAGGGCGGCCGACGGTGGCGTCAGCGGAGGAGGTGAGGCGTCAGCCGAGGAGGCGAGGCGTCAGCCGAGAAGAGGTTGTGTCAGACGCCGGAGGCGAGGCGCAGGCGGTTGGCCCGACGGCGCGCCATGACCCGCTGCTCGTCGTTCTCGCCACCCCAGAAGCCCTGCTCACGATGGAGGCGGGCGTAGTTCCGGCACTCGATGAGCACCTCGCAGGTGTTGCAGATGACGGCGGCGACGGCTTCCCGCGCCTCGCGAGCGTCGGCCTGCTCTCCGTGCGGTGCGAAGAAGTGGTGGGTCTGACCCTTGCAGCCCGCCTCCTCCATCCAATCCTGTTGCGCCCAACGGGGAGAGAAGTCGACAACTGCCACGTGAACATTGTGAGACATCTCTGTGAATCTGCCTAGTGAATGTTTCAGATGACCGCAATCGCTCGTGGTGATAGGGCGTCCGGCGTGCCGCTTCGCAGCCTTCCGGGTGCCGGGTGCGAGCCCGGCCGCGGCGGAGTCGTCGACGGAGGGCTGACGGTATGGGAGCCTCGTCGGGTGCCCGATCGCGAGGAGCTGGAGGACCGCGCCGACGCCGGACCCGGACCTCGGGCGAACCTCGTCTCCGAGGCACTGGCCCGCGTGGTGGGCGCCCTTCCCGGCGGGGAGGACCGTCCCGGCCAGCGGGCGATGGCGGCCGCCATCGCGGAGGCGTTGGCCACCGAGACGCACCTGGTCGTCCAGGCCGGGACGGGCACGGGCAAGACCCACGCCTATCTGGTCCCCGCCCTGCTGTCCGGCCGACGGGTCGTCGTGGCCACGGCCACGAAGGCCCTCCAGGAGCAGCTGGTCGACCGTGACCTCCCCTTCCTGCACGACCACCTCGGGGTGCCGTTCACCGCCGCCCTCCTGAAGGGTCGATCGAACTACCTGTGCCGGGCCGCCCTGGCCGACGCCGTCGCCGCCACCGAGGGCCAGCTCCTCGACGACGGCACGCGGCCGCTCGACCGCGATCTGCTGGGCCGGGTCGTCGAGTGGACGGGGCGGACGACGACCGGTGACCGGTCCGACCTGCCGGTCGCCCTGACCGACATCCAGTGGAGCCGCCTCTCCGTCGGCGTGGGGGAGTGCCCCGGGGCCTCCCGCTGCACCCACGGCGACGTCTGCTTCGCCGAAGACGCCCGGGCGGCGGCGGCCGCCGCCGACGTGGTGGTCACCAACACCCACCTGTACGGGGTGCACCTGGCCAGCGGAGGGGCCGTGTTGCCCGAGCACGAGCTCCTGGTCGTCGACGAGGCGCACGCCCTGGAGGACATCGCCGCCGACACGCTGGGACGCACGATCGGCGCGGGCCGCTTCGACCACCTGGCCCGGTCCTTCCGGGGCCTGTTCACGCCCGATCACCCGGCTCCGGCCGCGCTCGACGCCGCCGGAGCGCGGCTCGACGCCGTGCTCGACCGGTTCGACGGACGGGTCGACCCGGCGTCCGCCGACCTAGCCGTGGCTCTCACCGGAGCCGGCGAGGTGGTGGCCGAGGCGGTGGCTGCGGCCCGATCGCTCGACGCCGGGGGTGACGCCGGCACCCGCAAGGAGCGGTTGCTGCAGCTCGCCACCCACCTGGCCGCCGATCTCGCCGGCTTCGCCGAGCTGGGCGATGCCGAGGTCGCCTGGGTCGAGCGGTCCGGGCGCCCCGGAGGCCAGGGCCCGGGGCCGGTCGTCCTTCGCTCCGCCCCGGTCGATGTCGGTGGGGTGTTGGCCGAGCACCTCTTCGACGGCCCGACGGTGGTGCTGACCTCGGCCACCCTGGCCGTCGGCGGCAGTTTCGATCCGGTCGCCGCCCGGCTGGGCCTCGACCGGTCGCCGCGCCCGTGGCACGGCCTCGACGTCGGCAGCCCGTTCGACTACGAGGCCCAGGCCCTCCTCTACTGCGCCGCGCAGCTGCCCGACCCCAGGGCCGCCGGCTACGAGGCGGCCGCCTTCGCCGAGCTCGAAGGGCTGGTGACCGCATCCGGCGGTCGGGCCCTGTGTCTCTTCACCAGCCGCCGGGCGATGACCGCGGCGGCCGAGCACCTGCGCGGCCGCGTGCCCTTCGAGCTCCTCGTCCAGGACGAGCTCCCACGACCCCAGCTCCAGGCCCGCTTCCTCGACGAGGAGACTTCGGTGCTTCTGGCCACGATGGGCTTCTGGCAGGGCTTCGACGCGCCCGGCCGGACCTGCAGCCTGGTGGTCATCGACCGGCTCCCGTTCAGCCGCCCCGACGACCCGTTGGCCGAAGCGAGGCGAGCGGCGGCGACGAAGGCACGACAGAGCGCCTTCCACGCCGTCGACCTGCCGGCCGCGGCCGTGCTCCTCGCCCAGGGCGCCGGCCGCCTGGTTCGCCACCGCGGCGATCGCGGCGTGGTCGCCGTCCTCGACCGGCGCCTTGCCACCGCTTCGTATCGCTGGACCCTGGTCCGCTCGTTGCCGCCCATGCGCCGGACGAAGGATCCAGCCGAGGCACGGCGGTTCCTTGCCGAGCTCACCGCGCCCGCCGGTGCCGAGCTCACCGCCTGACGACAACCTGAAGGACCCGGTCCCGCCGTCCAAAAACCCGAGCCGGCTGCGCATACTGGCCGGCCATGGCGGCGGGCAGGAAGGGGTGGGACCCCATGGTCGCGGTCGTCCTGGCCGTGGTGGTCGCCACCGGTCTGCTCGTCGGCCTGCTGCGCTGGACCGGGGCGGACACCCCGGCGACCGGCCCACCGTCGGCGGCCACCGTGCTGGAGCCGGCTCAGGCCTGGTTCCACGCCTGGGAGACCGACGACCGGGCCGCCATGGCCTCGATGGCCGGCGTCACCGGCCCCGCCAAGGACAAGATGCTCGCCGCCCTGGCCGCCTACCGCGACGGGCTCGGCGGGCTCGAGCGCACGGGCGGCAAGCTCCAGGTGACGGCCGGGACCCCCCGGATCGAACAGGACCGGGCCGACGTGCCCTACGTGGCCTCCGTCACGCTGGCCGGACTCGGGACCTGGGACTACCCGGGCACGGTCACGGTCGTGCGGGCCGGGGGCAAGGACGGTGACTGGCAGACCGTCTGGAACCCGTCCGACCTCTATCCGGGCCTCACCGACACCCGCCATCTCGACCTCGCCGTCACCTGGCCCGCCCGGGCCCCGTTGGTGCTGGCCGACGGCACTCCGGCGGCCGGCAAGGTCTCCGCCACCATCCTCGGCCGGGTCGGGCCTGCCACCGCGGCCCAGGCTTCGTCGCTGGGTCCTCCGTACCGAGCCGGGCAGGCCATCGGCGTCAGCGGCCTGCAGGCATCGCAGGAGCGGCTCCTGGCCGGCACCCCGGCCGTCGACGTGCGCCTCCTCGAGGGGACGGTCGTCGTCGGCGTCCCGTACCACCAGGACGGCACCATGCCTCTGCCGGCCACGGTCACGATCGACCCGCACCTGCAGGCGGTGGCCCAGCAGGCGCTCGACGGGGCACCCCCCGGGAAGCTGGCCGCGATGGTCGTCATCCGGCCGTCCACCGGCGACATCCTCGTCTCGGCGTCCCGGCCGGCCGGCGGCTACGACCGGGCCTTCCTCGGCCTGTATCCGCCGGGTTCCACCTTCAAGACCATCACCACGATCGCCCTGCTCACCAAGGGAATGGGCCTCGACGAGACCATCTCCTGCCCTGCCCAGGTGGCCATTGGCGGACGCACCTTCGTCAACGCCGAAGGACACGTCCTCGGCAACATCCCCTTCCGGCGGGCCTTCGCCGAGTCGTGCAACACGGCCTTCGTGCAGCTGGCCCAGCGCCTCACCCCCCAGGAGCTCCGGGCCACGGCCGATGCGCTGGGCTTCAATCGTGACCCGGCCCTCGGTGTGCCGGCGGCGACGTCGAGCGTGCCGGTGCCCGAGGGGCCGGTTGATCTCGCCGCCAGCTCGATCGGCCAGGGCCGGATCCTCGTGACGCCGCTCCAGATGGCCACGGTGGCCGCGTCGGTGGCGACCGGGGGCTACCGGCCACCCCGGCTGGTCGCCAACGGCCCACCCGTCCCCGTGACCCCGTTCGCTCCGGGCGTGGCCGCGGCCACCACCGAGCTGATGCGCCTGGTCGTCACGGACGGCACCGGCACCGCCGCCAGGTTGCCGGGGACGCCCGTGGCCGGGAAGACGGGCACCGCCGAGTTCGGTACCGCCAACCCCCCTCAAACCCACGCGTGGTTCATCGCCTTCCGGGGCGACCTGGCCGTGGCGGTGCTGGTCGACGACGGTGGCTTTGGCGGCGACGTGGCCGCGCCCATCGCCGCCAACTTCTTCCGTGCCGTCGGCGGCTGACGCCGTGCCGTCGGCGGCTGACGCCGTGCACGTCCCCGCCTGAGGCCGTCCTCAGGCCGAGATGGTCATCGGTCGGCCCAAGGCGTCGAGGCTGCCGTCGCCGAGCTCGAGGGCCGATCCGGCGGCCAGACGCTGGGCCGAGAGGAGACAGACGAGCGCGTCGAGGATGTCGTCGGCGGCGGCCCCGGGCACCCGGGGGGTCTCCTCGAGGCCGAGCACGTGGAGGCGTTCGGCTCGACCGGCGGCGGTCCGCTTCGGGTGAGCCATGGGTGCTCCGGCCAGTACGGCGAAGGCCAGCTCCGGTGAGACCTCCCGCACCCGCGGCTCCCAGAGCTGGTCGACCTCGGTGACCTTCGGGATCAGGTTCCAGGCCTGGATCGACAAGCCTGTGGTCTCGGCGAACGACCTCGCCGCCAGCGCCTTCCGGGACGGAGCGGGGAAGACCGACGACCGTCGGGGCCCGAGCGCCTGTCGGGCCTCGGTGTCGCAGGCGCGTCGGGACCCCACCTCGGGCAGGCCGATCGGCATGTCGACGGCGACGATGCCGTCGACCAGCCCGAGCACCTCGACGAAGCGGGGCACCACCACGATCCGGACCTGGCTCAGGCCCGGCCGAGCGTGGTCGGCGCCGATCGCCACCGCCCAACCTCCCTTGCAGCCGTCGACCCCGGCGGGCACGCCCCGACGGCGGGTCACGGGACGATGGCGGTGGCGACGGCGGCCAGACGGTTCAGAGCAGCTCGGTGACGAGCGCGGCGATTGCAGAGCGCTCCGACCGGCTGAGCGTGATGTGGCCGAAGAGGGGATGGCCCTTCAGCGCGTCGATCACCGCTGCCACCCCGTCGTGGCGCCCGACCCGGAGGTTGTCGCGTTGGGCCACGTCGTGGGTCAGCACCACCCGGCTGTTGGCGCCCATCCGGGACAGCGCCGTGAGCAGGACCCCCCGTTCCAGGTTCTGGGCCTCGTCGATCACCACGAAGGAGTCGGTGAGGCTGCGGCCCCGGATGTGGGTGAGGGGGAGCACCTCGACGAGCCCTCGGGCCTGCACCTCCTCGACCACTTCGGGCCCGGCGATGGCGTCGAGGGCGTCGGCCACCGCCGCCGCCCAGGGGTTCATCTTCTCGGCCTCGCTGCCGGGCAGGAAGCCGAGGTCCTGGCCGCCGACGGCGAAGAGGGGGCGGAAGACGACGACCCGCTTGTGGATGCGCTGCTCGAGCACGGAGTCGAGTCCGGCGGCGAGCGCCAGCACGCTCTTGCCGGTGCCGGCCGGACCGCCCAGGCTCACGATGCCCACGTCGGGATCGGCCAACAGATCCATGGCCAGGCGCTGCTCGGCCGACCGCCCGTGGACGTCGAAGAGCGAGCGGTCACCCCGCACGAGGTGGACGAGCTTGTCGTCGTGCACCCGGCCCAGCGCCGACTGTGACCCGCTCACCAGGGTCACCCCCGTGTTGTAGGGGAGGTCGCGGGCGGCGTCGAGGTCGACCACCCGCTCGGTGAACAGCTCGTCGATGTCGGCGCGGCCGACGTCGAGCTCGACGTGGCCGGTCCACGACGTGTCCGAGGCCTGCTCGTTGCGGTACTCCTCGGCTGGCAGCCCGACGATGCTGGCCTTCAGCCGCAGGGGGAGGTCCTTGGTGACGACCACCACGTCGGCCCCTTCGTCGGCGAGGCTGCGGGCCACGGCGAGGATGCGGCTGTCGTTGTCGTTGCCGTCGCGCGTGCTCAGCCCGGCCGGGAGCCGCGACGTGTCCTGGTGGTTGAGCTCCACCCGCAGCGTGCCGCCCTCGTCGTTCACCACCAGGGGGTGCACGATGGAGCCGCGGGCGACGCGGAGGTCCTCCAGGAAGCGGATGGCCTCCCTCGCCGTCCAGCCCAGCTCGGGATGGTCCCGCTTCGACTCCAGCTCCGCCAGCACCACCACGGGGAGCACGACGTCGTGCTCCTCGAAGCGGGTCAGGGAACGGGGGTCGGCCAGCAGGACCGACGTGTCGAGCACGTAGGTCCTGCGGCCGCCATCGGCAGCGCTGGGGCGTCGGGGCACGGGCTCATGCTGGACCCCGGCTCGACGGGGGTGGTGGACCGTCCACCACCAGCTCCGGACCAGAATCCCGACCCCGATGGTCGACATTTCCGGCCACCCGCCGCTAGCGTCACGTCGCCCACGTGACACACCGTCGGCAGCAGCCGCAGCCCGTGCCGCAGACGCAGCACCCGATGCCGCCGCTGGAAACCATCTGCCTACCCGCTGTTCGCAAAGGAGCGCACACATGGCCGTTCGCTTGGGAGACGAAGCCCCCAACTTCACCGCCGAGACCACCGAGGGCGAGATCGACTTCCACGCCTGGAAGGGCGACAGCTGGGCGGTGCTGTTCTCACACCCGAAGGACTTCACACCCGTCTGCACCACCGAGCTGGGCGCCGTCGCGGCGTTGAAGCCCGAGTTCGACAAGCGGGGCGTCAAGGTCATCGGCCTGTCGGTCGACGCCGTCGGCTCCCACGCCGACTGGGCCTCCGACATCAAGGACGTCACCGGCTCCGAGGTCAACTTCCCGTTGATCGCCGATCCGGACCACTCCATCGCCGAGGCCTACGACATGCTCCCGAACACCGCCGGCACCGCCCTCGCCGACGTGCTCACGGTTCGGTCCGTCTACATCATCGGACCCGACAACAAGGTGAAGCTGTCGCTCACCTACCCCGCCAGCACCGGGCGGAACTTCGACGAGGTCATCCGGGTCATCGACTCGCTCCAGCTCAACGCCAAGCACTCGGTGGCGACACCAGCCAACTGGAAGCAGGGCGACGACGTGATCATCGCCAACACCATCTCGGACGAGGACGCCAAGACGAAGTTCCCGGCGGGCTGGGAGGCCAAGAAGCCCTACCTGCGGGTCACCAAGCAGCCGCAGTAGCCGACCCGGGCCCGGCCCGGCGACCCTCGGGTCGTGGGTGCCGGGCCCGACCGGCGACGCGCGATCACCGTCGCCGGGCCTGACGGTGGCCGCCTCGGAGCGCTCCCCTACGGTGGGGGCGTGCAGCTCGCGGACACCACCACGTCCACCACGGAGGTCCCCCAGATCGTCGGCACCTACCCCGGCCAGCTGCCGGTGCTGGGCTCCGCGGCCGGGCTGTTCGTCGTGATCGTGGCGGCCGGCGGGTACATGACCTGGCGCACCCGGCGGGCGAAGCGGGTGGCCGAGCTCGAGGAGACCGGCTCCAAAAAGGGCGGGGGCTGAGGCACGCCCCCCCGACGTGCCTCAGC
>DASXLH010000316.1:0-4088 GCA_036496335.1 Acidimicrobiales bacterium | reverse complement strand
AACTTCGTGACGTACTGCCCCGGCGGCAAGACGGACAAGGGCACGCTCGTGGTGGCGGCCGGCGGTACGAGTTCGAGCGGTGACGCGGCCGAGGAGTCGAAGGCGGTCGATACGTATCGCACTTACGCCGAGACGGAGGTCGACCAGCTCATCGCAGACACGACGCGCTTCGTCGACACGGTGAAGGCGGGCGACGTGGCGCTGGCTCAGCGTCTGTTCGCGCCGGCCCGCACCCACTACGAGACGATCGAGCCCGTCGCCGAGAGCTTCGGCGACCTCGACCCGGCCATCGACATCCGCGAGCCCGACGTCGAGAAGCCCGAGGACTTCACCGGCTTCCACCGCATCGAGAAGGCCCTCTGGGTGGAGAACAATGTGTCGGACATGGGCCCGGTGGCCGACAAGCTGGTGGCCGACATCGCCACCCTGAAGTCGAAGGTCAACACCATCGAGCTCGAGCCGGCCACGATCGCCAACGGCGCCGTCGAGCTGCTCAACGAGGTCTCCACCTCGAAGATCACGGGCGAGGAGGACGCCTTCAGCCACACCGACCTGTCCGACTTCGCCGCCAACCTGGCCGGCGCCAAGGCGGCCTTCGAGAGCGTGAAGCCGCTGCTGGCCTCGAGCGACACCGACCTCTCGGCCCAGATCGAGCAGCGCTTCACCGACGTCCAGACCGCCCTCGACAAGTACAAGGGCTCCGACCCGACCGGCAACGGCTACGTGCTCTACACCACGCTCACCCCGGACGACACCCGGAGCCTCTCGACGGTGCTCGACACCCTGGCCGAGCCGCTGTCCACGGTGGCGGCCCACCTGCTGTAGGAGACGCGCATGCCCGCGATCTCCCGACGCTCGTTCATCACCGGCGGTGCCGCCATCGGCGCGGTCGTCGTGGGGGCGGGCGCCGGGGGCTTCGAGATCGCCCGACGGACCGAGCCCGCCGACGCCCTCGGGGCCACCGGCACCGAGCCCTTCTTCGGGCCCAACCAGGCCGGCATCGCCACCGCCCAACAGGATCGGCTCTTCTTCGCCGCCTACGACCTCACCGCCACCCGGCGGTCCGACGTGGTGGCGCTGCTCCAGGACTGGACCGGCGCCGCCGCCCAGCTGACCGAGGGTCTCGTCCTGGGCGGCCCGTCCACCAAGCCGGATGCCCCACCCAGCGACACGGGCGAGGCGACCGGGCTCGATCCCGCCCATCTCACCCTCACGTTCGGCTTGGGGCCAGGCCTCTTCAGCCACGACGGCGTCGACCGGTACGGCCTGGCGTCGGCCCGGCCGGCGGCGCTGGCTGACCTCCCGAACTTGCCAGGTGACGATCTCGACCCCGCCAACTCCGGCGGCGACCTGTGCATCCAGGCCTGCTCGAACGACCCGCAGGTCGCCTACCACGCCATCCGGAACCTCACCCGGATCGCCCGCGGAAGCGCCGTGCTGCGCTGGACCCAGCAAGGGTTCGGCCGCACGTCGTCGACCACCTCCGACCAGGTGACGCCCCGCAACCTCATGGGGTTCAAGGACGGCACCAACAACATCCACGCCGACACGTCCCTGTTCGACGACAGCGTGTGGGTCACCAAGGCCGACGGCCCGGCCTGGATGGTGGGCGGCAGCTACCTGGTGGCCCGCCGCATCCGCATCCACATCGAGGTGTGGGACCGGTCCTCGCTCGGCGACCAGGAGCAGACCATCGGCCGTGACAAGGAGGAGGGCGCCCCGATCGGCAAGCAGCACGAGCACGACCCGATCGACCTCGCCGCCACCGGGTCAGACGGCAAGCCCGCCATCCCGGTCGACGCCCACGTGCGCCTGGCCAACCAGACGGCCACCGGGATCCACAGCCTTCGGCGGGGCTACTCCTTCACCGACGGCATCGACCCGCAGACCGGCCAGCTCGACGCCGGCCTGTTCTTCCTGGCCTACCAGCGCGATCCCCGCCGTCAGTTCGTCCCCCTGCAGGCCAAGCTGGCCGGGGTCGACGCCCTCAACGAGTACATCCAGCACGTCTCCAGCGCCTTGTTCGCCGTCCCACCCGGCATCACCACCAAGGGCCGGCACATCGCCCAGGACCTCTTCACCTAGCTCTCACCACCGACGCCGCACATGATGGAGCCCGGCCGGTGAGGGGAGACACATGAAGTTCGGAGCCCATCTCCCCTTGATGGATCTCGGCGGGCACCCCTACACCCTCGACCACCTGGCGGGATACGCCCGTCGCGCCGCCGCTCTCGGGTTCGAGACGCTGGCCGCCAACGACCACCTTGTCTTCGCGTCGCCCTGGCTCGACGGCCCGACCGCCCTGGCGGCGGTCGTCGCCGACTCGGGTTCGATGACGCTCGCCACGACGGTGTCCCTCCCGGTGGTCCGGGGACCCATGCAGTTGGCCAAGGCGATGACGGCGCTCGACCTGCTCTCCGGCGGGCGGGTGCTCGTGGCCGTCGGACCCGGCTCGTCGCCACGTGACTACGAGCTCGCCGGCGTCGACTTCGCCGAGCGTTGGAAGCGCCTCGACGAAGCGGTGCCGGCCATGCGGGCCGTATGGCGGGGCCCCGACGAACCCTTCGAGGGCCGCTTCTACTCGACCAAGGGCGTCGACCTGCTGCCCCGGCCGGCGCAACCCGGCGGTCCACCCATCTGGATCGGCAGCTGGGGCTCGGAAGCCGGTCTGCGTCGCACCGCTCGTCTGGCCGATGGCTGGCTGGCGTCGGCCTACAACACCACGCCGGCCGAGTTCGCCCTCGCCTGGGCCGACCTCCAGACGCGGCTCGCCGCCGAGGGCAAGGACGGCAGCACCTTTCCGAACGCCCTGGCGACCATGTGGTTCCACATCACCGATGACGCCGACGAAGCCGATCGGGTCTTCCGGGAGCGGCTGGTCCCGACCATCAACCGGCCCGAGGAGGTGCTGCGCGACCGCCTCCCCGTCGGGCCCGCCCGGGCCATGGCCGACAAGCTCTGCGCCTTCCGTGACGCCGGCGTCCAGCAGGTGCTCCTCTGGCCGGTCACCGACGAGGAGCGCCAGCTCGAGCTCTTCTGCGAGCACGTGCTCCCCCTCGTCACCGAGTAGCGACATCTCGCTCGACATGGTGGCGCCTCACTGCCAATTGAACGGCCGCGATATCCGCCGAGGCTGCGGCGGCTTCCAGCGCTGGCCGTAGGGCCGTCGGGATGGCCGCGTACGAACCATCCCTGTCCGACACCAAGAGACCGTTCTGCCCATCCCGTCTCATCCGGTCGGTGGTGGTCGGGTGGAGAGCTCGAGTTGGCCCGGTGGTCGGGTGACTCGGGTGGCGCCGTCGGGCCCGGTGACTTCGAGGCTGGCGTCGGGGTGGAGCTTGGCTTTCCAGCCGGGCCGGTGCAGCCGGTGATGATGTCGGGAACAGAGCAGGACGAGATTGGCCGACGTGCTCGGCGCCCGGTCGCCACCTTGGTGGCACCCAGGTGTTCGGTGCGCGGATTCGAGGGGCCCCAACAGTTGCCGCGACGGCGATGTACGGACCCCCGCGCCCAGGTGCTTTCGGCCTTGTCACGACTCCTCTAGCGTCCCGTCGTGCCTGTCCTCGTCGATCCGGCGCTGCCAGCGGGTGCGCTCTCGCGCCTGAGCCAGCCTCGCCTCGACCTGGGGGCCGATCTGCAGGTCCGCCCCTGGCTCTTGGGAGATGCGGCGTTTCTTCGGCGGACGTTCCAGGACCCGGATATCCAGAGGTGGCACGGGCGGCGGCTGGACAGCGACGTCGAGGCACGAGAGTGGTTGGCCGAGTGGCCACGGCGATGGGAGCAAGAGACAGACGCCTCATGGGCGATTGCCCGTACAGGCACGGATGAACCTGTCGGCCAGGTCGGCTTCCGGGCAATCCGGCTGGACGAAGCACGTGCGCAGATTTCGTACTGGGTCGCCCCGGACGCTCGCTGCCGAGGTGCCGCAACCCGCGCGGCAGGTGCCGTCACGAGTTGGGCCATGAGAGTTGTTGGGCTGCAGCGTGTGGGTCTGGCGCACTCGGTGTTGAACCTCGCCTCGTGCCGAGTGGCTGAACGCGCGGGGTTCACTTACGAGGGGACGCTGCAGAGGTATGGGCTCCACGCGG
>DASXLH010000315.1:0-3948 GCA_036496335.1 Acidimicrobiales bacterium | reverse complement strand
GCTGGCCAGGGCGCTGCGGATCCTGTCCTGGTTCTTGTCGACGTAGTCCTGAAGGTTGTACCGGGTCACGAGGTGCCCGATGGTGCCCCGGCCCTTCTGCGCGTCGTCGACCAGCTTCGGCAGGTTGTCGATGAGCTTGGTGCCCTGGTCGATGATCGGGCGGACGAACACGTAGCCGAGGGCGAGCACGGTCAGGATGAAGGCGACGAACACCGCCGCCGTCGCCAGCCCCCGGCGGAGGTGGAACCGGCGCTCCAGGTGGTCGACCGGGGCGGTGAGGACGACCGTGAGGAACAGGGCCACGGCCAGCCAGGCGATGACCCGGGCCAGGGCGTGGATGAGGAGGATGCCGACGCCGACCGCCAGCACCGAGGCGATCGCCGCGATGATCGTGGGCCACGGGACCGGTCGAGCTCCGTCAGGCATCTGGTCGGACCGTACCGAGCCGGCTGTCGCCACCGCCGGATGCTCCCCGCGGTCGTGGCCAGGAGGATCGCGGCGCGACGGGCGGGATGTGGGCCCCGCGAGGGAACGGCCCGCACCGGGGTTCACGGGGTCCGTTCGTAAGATGTGCGCCCATGTCCCTACGGAGGCGGACCGCATCGGCCACCTCCGGGACGACGGCCTGGGTCTTCTGGACGGTGGCCGGCCTGTCGGTCGTCGCCATCGGGCTCCGTCTGCTGACCGCGGTCGACCTCGGCGGGGCCATGCGGTCGGGCGACTTCGACCGCTTCTACGAGCTGGCCCGTTCGGGGGGGCGGCCCTACGTCGCCTACGCCGTGGAGTACCCGCCCTTGACGCTGGCGCTGTTCAAGGCGATCGCCCTCTTCACCGTCGGCCGCAGCGAGTTCGGCCACGTGCTCGTCTGGCTCAACCTCGCCGCCGACCTCGGCATCGCCTGCATCCTGGCCTGGGTGTGGGGGCCGGTGGCCGCCGCCTTCTACCTGCTCAGCGCCATGACCATGGTGCACCTGCTCGACCAGCGGGTCGACACCCTCTCGACCGTCCTGGCCACCTTCGGTGTGGCCGCCTGGGTCCGCCGTCGACCCGCCACCGGCGGCGCTTCGATCGGCATCGCCACCTTCCTCAAGCTGTGGCCGGCGCCGCTCGCCCTGCTCGCGCTGGGCCGCCTGGCGGTCGGGTCGAGTCGCGAGCGTCTGCGCTTCACCGTGGCCGCCTTCGGGGTGATGGGGGCGATCGGAGGCGCGTGGCTGCTCGTGGCCGGGGCGCACGGGGTGGCCCAGGTGTTCACCTACCGGCATGCCACCGGCTGGGAGGTCGAGTCGATACCCGGGGTCGCCCTGCTGGCGCTGCACCGCGGCACGATCACCCTCCAGAGCGGTGCGTTCCGCATCGGTCACTACGGCTATCTCTGGCGGGTGTTCCTGTGGGGCACCTCGATCCCGCTGGCGATCTGGAGCGCCCTGCGAGGGTCCCGCGTCAACCGGATCGGCCTGGCCTGGGTCTGCTCGGTCGGCGCCCTCATGGTGCTCTCGGCCCTGCTCTCCCCCCAGTTCATGATCTGGATACTCCCCGGCGCCGCCATCGCCTGGGTCGAGGGCGACCGGCGGGTGGCCCTGCTGGTCGGGATCTGCGGCCCGCTGACGGGGCTCGAGATGACCCACTTCGGGTGGTTGCTCGAGGCCCGGCCGGCCTGGCTGCTGTTGGTGGGCGCCCGCGACCTGTTGCTGCTGGCGGCGGTGATCCTGGCCGCCTGGGAGCTCCGCCGGATCCGCCCGGAGGGCCCGCCCACCACCCCGGCACTCCCCCTGGCCGATCCGTCGGTCCTCGTGGTGGTGCCCACCTACGACGAGGCCGACAACATCCTCGTGGCCCTGTCCCGGATCCGGGCCGCCCTGCCCCGAGCCTCCGTCCTGGTGGTCGACGACGGCAGCCCGGACGGCACCGGCGACATCGTGAGCGACATGGCGGCGCACGACCCCGGCATCCACCTCCTGCGCCGCCCCCGCAAGAGCGGCCTGGGGACCGCCTACCAGGACGGGTTCGCCTGGGGACTGGCCCGGGACTTCGACGTGCTCGTCGAGATCGACGCCGACCTCTCCCATGACCCGGCCGAGCTCCCCCGCCTCGTCGAGGCCGCCAGCCGCGACTGCGACCTGGCCATCGGGTCGCGCTACATCGCCGGCGGCCGCATCGAGGGTTGGCCGCTGCGGCGCGAGCTGCTGTCCCGGGCCGCCAACCGCTACGCCGGGGTCCTCCTCCAGCTCCCGGTTCGCGACGCCACCTCCGGCTACCGCGCCTTCCGGGCCTGGGTGCTGGCCCACCCGGCGGTCGCCGAGCTCGACGCCGAGGGATACGGCTTCCAGATCCAGACGGCGCACCTCGCCCAGGGAATCGGCGCGGTGATACGGGAGCTACCCATCACCTTCGTCGACCGCCAGCTCGGCCAGTCGAAGATGCACGGCGGGATCATCGTCGAGGCCGCCCGGGTGGTGCTCCGGGCGGCGATCAACGACCTGGTCCATCCGAGGCGACTCGACGGTCGGCCCTCCTCCCGACCGGCCCGCCCGGCCCTCTCGCTGGAGGCCCCGACCGGGTCCGAGGACCTCGCCTCCCAGGCGTCGTTCGGCAACCAGCCGGCGGTCGCCGGTGGGGCCGGGGCCACCTCGGGTGCCTGGTCGGACGACGGGCAGCCGTCCTGAATTCCCTGAGCGGGATGGGAGACTTGTCCGATGGCGATGCGTGAGGACTGCGTGCACTACGAGAGTCGGGCGTACGAGACCGGCGAAGTGGCTCGCTTCTGCACCAAGGACCTGGCCCCGGAAGCTCCCTGGCGGTGTCCCGAGGCCTGTCCCGGCTACGAGCGAATCCAGATGATCGACCGTGACTTCGACGCCGGCTCGCTGGCCGCCATCCCGCCGGTCGAGGCCGAGCCGGACGCGCCCGTCGACGACATCGTCGGCGTCCTCGACGACGCCGAGGCGATCGTGGCCGCGGCCGCGCCCGAGGTCATCGCCGACCTCGACCGGGAACGGCCGGCCAAGAAGGGCCCGTGGTGGCGCCGGCGCAAGGGCCGGGGTGGCGACGACGGCGACGACTTCCGCCTCAGCAGCCGCTGATCAGGGCTGCCCCAGCGGCAGGATCGGCACATGCTCGGCCCGCGTGGTGCTGAGCACACCCACCACCGCGGTGAGGGCGAGGAACACGAGCAGGACGATGTCGGCGGCCGACGAGCCGTTGGGCTGCACCATGTAGGGCAGCACCACCGAGATCCACACCGCCAGGGCCAGGAGCCTGCCCGGACCGGCGGCGGCCAGCAGGACGAGCCCCCAGAGCAGGTACCAGGGCTGGATGACAGGTCCGAGCACGACCAGCACGAGGAGGCTCACGGCCAGGGACCACAGGCTGCCGTACCGGTCGCGCCGACGGAGCAGCTCGACCATGACCACGGCGGCGGCGACCAGACAGAGCCACCGCGCCACGGGTACCCCGTCGGATCCCAGGCCGAGTCGGGCCAGCGCGTGGCCCAGCGCCCACGACGGAGCGAGCGCCGAGCGGACGCGGCCCGGGGTACCCACCGCGCTCAGCCAGCCCCATCCGTAGCCCACCAACCAGGTCACCACCGCCAGGGTCGACGCCGCCAGGGCCGCGCAGAAGGCAGCTGTGCGCCCCCGAGCCGACCATCCTTCGCGGGACCGAACCAGGTCGGCGGCGATGTAGACGACCGCGAGCAGCGCCGGGCCCTTGACGGCGCCGGCCAAGGTGCAGACGACGATGCCGGCGACGGGCTGGTCGTCTCCGGCCAGCACGAGGCCGACGACCACCAGGCCCAGCATCAGCGCGTCGTTGTGGCCACCGGCCACCAGGTGGAGCAGCACCAGCGGGTTGAGCACCCCGAGCCAGAGAGCCACCTGCTCGGGCACGCCGTTCTGGCGAGCCAGCCGGGGCAGGAACACCGCCAGCAGCACGACCCCCGGGAGCACGGCG